>CALBXV010000541.1 GCA_937890045.1 uncultured archaeon | reverse complement strand
TTAAATTATGGTGTTATTATTCTTATCTTTATATTTCTGATAATTATTTTGTACTCAATATTCAAATTTAATTGGGAAAAAATATTAAAAAAATAATTTCTTATATGTTGTTAAAAATGAATAAAAACTATTACTCTTATAATATGTCTGATAATATTTTTATTAGTGATTTACAGATACATTCGAAATATAGTTTTGCTACAAGTAAACATATGGACATCTTTAATATAGCTAAATATGCTAATATTAAAGGTCTTAATATTGTAGGCACTGGTGATATAACACATCCAACTTGGTTAGCTGAACTTAAAAAAAATCTAATTGAATATTATGATTCTGAGTTATATGTTCTTAAAAATTCTAATATAAATATAAAATTTATTTTATCTGGTGAAGTTAGCACAATTTATCGTGTTAATAAAAAATCCAAAAAAATACATCATTGTTTATTAATTCCTAATTTTGATGTTGCGCTACAAGTTTATGATGCGTTGAAATTTCATGGAAAATTAAAATCTGATGGGCGTCCTATTATAAAAATCTCTTCTCCTGAATTAGTTGAATTATTAAAATCTATATCTAAGAAAATAGAAATTTATCCTGCTCATATATGGACTCCATGGTTTGGTCTATTAGGATCAAAAAGTGGTTTTGATTCTATAAAAGATTGTTATCTTGATCAATTACATAATATATTTGCAATTGAAACTGGATTATCTAGTGATCCTTATATGAATAGAAGAATTAGTGCTTTAGATCGTTTTTCTATTTTATCTAATAGTGATTGTCATTCTCCATATACTCATAGATTAGGGAGAGAAGCAAATGTTATGAAACTTGTTAATTGTACCTATAATGAAATTATTAATGCTATTAGACAGACGTCATCTTCAAAAATACTCTTTACTCTTGAAACTAATCCTGAATATGGTAAATATCATTGGTCTGGTCATAAATCTTGTAATGTTTCTGTGTCTCCTGTAAATTATGCAGAAAATCGTATTTGTTATGAATGTGGTAAACAATTTACCGAAGGTGTTGCTCAACGAATTGAAGAGTTGTCTGATCGGAATATTGAATATGCTATTTCTCATAGTCCATCTTTTAAATATATTATTCCACTAACTGAAATAATTGCTAATGTTAAAAATGTTGAAAATCCATTATCTACCTCTGTTCAACAAGTCTATGAAATACTTATTAATAATTTTGGTAATGAATTTAATGTTATACTTAATACTCCTATTAAACAAATTGTTGATGTTGCAGGAGCTAAAATTGGTAATTATATAACTGCGCTAAGAGATAATACATATCAAGTTAAACCTGGATATGATGGTGTTTATGGTAAATTAATTTTTAATCAATGTTAATATATTTAATTTGATTTTTTTACAACTGCTAATACATAATCTCCTGCTTTTATTACAGGATTAATTACAGTAATTTCTATTATTCCAGACATTGGTGATTTTATTTCTTGTAATGTTTTTCCTTCCAAATTCTTTATTTCACCTAATAATTGATTATTATCAACCTCTTCTCCTGCTTTTACATAACAGTAAAACAATCCAGTTTTAGTAGCTATAGGTAAAGTTAAAGAATTTATTTCTATTGGATTATTCGTCTTTACGTTTCCATCTATCATTTTTAGTTCTTTCATTACATTTAATATACCATTTTTTAAAGTGCTAATTGATTCATCATCCATTTTCCCTCCTCCTCCTGACTCACCAATTATTGTTGGAATTCCAACTTTAGCAGCTTCATAAATTAATAGACCTGTTGGTCCTTTCCACTCATCTTTTCCTAAATATACTGTTGAAGCATCTAACATATATTGAGTTCCAAAAATTCTTGCCATGTTTTTGGATTTATTATCTATTTCTTCATTATTTGTATTTGCAAACCATGTTAAACTTATAGATTTTGATTCAGTTAATTCTCCTCCATGTAAATCAATTACATAATCGCTTTTTTTAATTACTTTGTTAAAAATATTGTATGCCATTTGATGTCCTATAGAACTATTATTATTTCCTGGAAATGCTGCAAATATATCTACTAAATCTATTGGAACGCCACCTGAAAGTTTTGCTTCAAAGCCTATTGTATTTAAAATAGGTAATATAATTAATTTCCCTGATAAATTATTGATATTTATTTCTCTTGATATCTGTAATGCAGCTTCTATACATGAATATTCTGTTGGATGTACTCCTGCTGTTATGCATAATGTTGGACCATTCTTTTTTCCATTAATTGTTGTAATTGGGATTTTTACTGAATCAGAGATCCTAGAATTAACATTTATTTCCCAATTTCTTTTTTCTCCTGGTTTAATAATAATTTTGTCTATTTCAAGATTATTATTCATTATAAACACTTATGGGTGATAATATGCGTTACTTCCATTATCTATTGAATAATGTATTGTTTTATATTTCTGTTTATATTCTATTGCTTCTTTTTTAATTATTTGTGGATCTTCTTTTTTAATTATCGCTCTTTCAAGTAATTTAGCTATTTCTTTCATTTCTCCTTCTTTCATTCCTACTCTAGTCATTTCTGAAGTTCCTAATCTTATTGCTCCATGTGTTCCTTTTGGATCTTTAATTCCAGGTATTTTATTAAATACTATGTTCATTGAGGATAATGATCTTGCAACTGTTTTACCATCTGTTTTAAGATTTTTTACGTCAATTAATACTTGATGAGATTCTGTAAAATCTCTATGTGGAAATAATACGTTAAATCCTAGATCATACATTGATTGAGCTAATGCTTTTGAATTCTTTACTATTTGTTTCGCATAGGCACTTCCAAATTCAAGCATTTCTCCAGCTGCTATTGTAAGTGCGGCAACACGATTTTGATGATAATTATCTATTACAACAGGATCTGTTACATCATCTAACCAGTTAATTAATTTATCTTCTGCATTAGACATTATTAATCCGCCCTGTGGTCCTGGAAAACTTTTATGTGAACTTCCAAATAGTGTTATTGCTCCATCTTTTAACGGATCTTGAAATTCTTTTCCAGCTATTAACCCCATTACATGTGATCCATCAAATGTACATAACGCACCTACTTCATTAGCTACATCTATTAATTCTTTAATAGGAAATGGAAATGGTATTTGACTTGCTCCGAAAACTAATAGTTTTGGTTTAATTCTTCTTATATCTTTTTTTGCTTTATCAACATCTATTGTATAATTTTCATCATCAAATGGGAAATTAGCGATTTTTCTTCCATATAATAAAGCTAAATCATCCCAGTTTCGTCCATGTCCTCCATTACTTTCATGTGTTGTCATAATTGTTTCTCCAAGATCTGCATGACTAATAAAAACACAAGATATTGCATTAGCACCTGATAATACTCTGTGATCTGCATATTTGCAATTAAATAATTCTCTTAATAATTCACCACAATATCTTTCTAGTTTTTCTAATACTTCTAATCCTTCATACCATCTTGCTTCTTCAAATTTTTTCCAATTCGACGCTACAGTTGGTGCATATGCGTTTACATATCTGTTCTGAGCTTCAGAAGATAATCTTTTTCTAAGTGAAGGGCTTGCTACATTTTCAGAAGCAACTAAATTTATACAATTTTCTCTCCATTCTAAGTGTTCGTTTTCAATTTCTTTTACATAATTTAATACGTCTTTTACAGATGTCATTTATATCACTGTTAATTATTATAATAATACATATATTTTTTTTGAAATTATCTCTAGAAATGTGGATAATTATGA
>CALBXV010000540.1 GCA_937890045.1 uncultured archaeon | reverse complement strand
GAATACCATTTGTTTTTCCTAGGGCGGCACTTGAAAGAGGATTGAAAGAATCTTTTGAATCTTCTCTTGATCCAAGATTACTTGGAAGGGCTTTTGGTGTAGCAGTTGAGTGGTCAGCTGAGAGAGCAAAAGTTTCTACACCTCCTCACGAGTTCTTCCATTCATATTTTAAAGTAATGGGATCAGCCCCTATAATAAGATTAGCAGTTCAAAAGTTTAAGAATCTACCTGAAGTAAAAAGTCTTCTAAAAAGACCTGATATTCATAATGATAAAGAGGCAGTCGAAGAATATTTAGCTCAGTTTATAGGACCTATGTATGTAAAGAGAACTTTAGCAACTGTGCCTGCTAAAGTAAAAGCATGGTTTAGAAGGTTCTGGTTGACTCTTAAAAAGATGTTTGCTCCATTGAAATTAACAGCACAAGATTTAAGGACTATCATATTTGAAGAGTTTTACAGAGGAGCAACCCCAGGAGTGACTGACCAGGAAATTGCTCGTCTGACTCAAATGTATATGGAGGAATATATCATGTATGATGCAGTTGATATGAGGAAGCCTGAAGTATATGATATATATGATGAAGCTGCATCTCATGTAGAACCAGTTAGTGAAGATGGCTCTAAAGAAGGTGTATCTCAAGAGTATGATTATAGGGCATCATCACTTATCCATTACAATACATATTTTAGTGAAGCTTTTGGTAGGTATATCAATCAAAAGCATCATGGAGAGATGGCATATTTAGCTGTCATTAATAGAGAAGCTGGATTTGATAGTTTCTTTGAAGAAGTAAAGATATGGGCTAATGAAAACTTACTGGATAAAGATGGAGTAGGTGTTGACATTGATAAAACATATTCAAGGGAAGAAAAGAATTACTTAAAACAGTTCTTTACGAAGTCTAACTCAAGGATAAAAGTATATAACAAAGAAGTAGATAGAGACACAGCCGGTAAAAGAGTTTATCTTGACTTATTTGTAATTGATCCTGAAAGTCCTGACTTTAAAGAAGCTAAAGCAGCTGGACAAAGACCACATGAGTTTAAGTTTACAGTATCTGAATCAGAAGAAATAAGTAACAATGAAAATAATCGTAGAAAGAGGCCATCTTATAGGACTAGTAGCTTTGTTGAGTTACAGGATAAAACTAGAGTTATTTATTTACCTCATAATAGTATTGTAAAGGTTGTTTCTAATCAAAAATATGTAAAGTCTGAAGAACAGGAAGCCATAGAATTAGGTAAAGAATATGACCAGCCTCGTGAGTTCGTATTCCCTGCTAATATGAGAATAAATGGAGGTCACATAAGACAATGGGATGAAATATTTGCTGAAGACCATGAGTACGAAGGTGATGACTTGTTGTTTATTGCAGGTGTTAAAGGAAGTACTGACGGTGCAATCTTTATTGGTAAAGTCTCTGATGAGTTTACTGGAATGGATGAAGAAGGGTTTAGAAGTTATTTAGATGGTGAAGTTGATAAAGGATTTATGACTGAGGATCAGTCTAATAGGATGGTTGAGGAATCATCAAGCTACTTTGTAACTAATAATCAAATATACTCACAGCAAGCTGGTAGGCATGAGTGGTGGAAGAATGTAAAAGGAAGCAACTATCTATTAAGACTTAGAAAAGGCAAACCTGTTAGCATTAGAGAACACTTTAATAGGCTAAGGATAGACTTTGCTGAAGGGACTACACCTTGGGGTCTTGGTGATAGTGGTATAATGCTGTTTGACCCTGAAGAAATCACATTAAAGATTGATGGCAAGAATATATCGTTAGAAGCTTATGCAGGTACATATAAATTTGACGGATGGCTAATGTCTTCAGGTCAATTCTTTAAAGACCTTTCAAATGTAATAGGTCGTAAAGCTGGCATGGATGAGAATAAGATGTACGAAGCTAAGACAATGATTAGACATCTAAGCGATGACTTAGTAGATTACTTAGGGTTGAAGATGATGGAGATGACACCTTATGAAGGCATGGAGTTCTTTAGAGATGGTGAGAAGTTTGCTGAAGTTAAGGTTCGTAGAGGTGAAACAGTATTTGTTGAGACTGCTACAGGTGAAGAGTTCCATCATTTAGGATCAATAGAAGAAGCTAAGATGTTAGCAGGTAAATTTGACAGGGATGCCGAACATGGTGGGTTGTCTGATGAAGATGGTTTTTATAAAGTACATACTCTCGGTGAGCAAGATATTAAAGTGTTGTTTTCAACTCCTGCAAGATCAAAACAAAACTCTGCTTACCCTGTAGCTGAAGGTGAACTCACATTAGACCCAGCTCTAGCAGACAATCCTGACTATGAAAAATTTATGAGAGCTTTAGTATCTCACTATGAGAATGTTGGTAAGGTATGGATTGAAGATTTATTTAATATGCATACTAACCCTAAGATTTTAAGGGATGCTATTTATAAACCAGTTACAGCTGGTGCAATCCCAACAGAACTTCAAGAGATTGTGGAAATGTTCGGCCCGACAGGTGTTGGTTTGCATTTACCATATGTTATGTCAATAGCTCAGCCTTACTTGAATAATATATTCATTAATGATGGGTTAAATAAAGCAAGACAGCAAAGAGGAATGTCGACTATACTTAAAACTAAGCCAAGAATAGGTGGAGTTAAAGGAACTGTAGGTGTTAGTGCTAGCAACAGTGTTGTATTTGAAAGAGCTAAAGAATTATATATAGAAAGTGAAATCGCATCTGGCAAACTTCCGACTACATTTGAAGAAACTGAAGGATTTGATGTTGCTATTGACGAGTTTGAAGGTAAACCTTTGTCAGAACAGATTGATCTTATAAATGAGGTTCTTAAAAGAAGACCTATATATGCTAAGTTCTCACGTCAACCAGTTACAGGTCCGACAGTCACTATAATGCGTAAGATTAATGAGCTTACAGTTGGACATGGTAAGATTGGTGAAGTATTATTTATGAGCGAAGAAGATATATTTTTACTACAAGCTGACTATGATGGTGATAGTGTTAGTGTAGAAATGTTTGATAATAGCCAAATTGAAAAAGCATTTATTGAGTGGCAGGAAACAGATACATTTAAAGCACGTGATAAAACAGCTTACACAGGTATATTCCTTGCTAAAAAGAAACATACATTAATGACAACTTATAAAGACTTCCTAGGAACGGTGTCTGATATTACTGTTGCATCAAATTCACAGGGAGTAGTAACAAACTCTAAGGTAATTGGTAATATCCTTGCATATAAAGAGTTTAAGCTTAAGATGAAGGATGATAAAGGCAGGTTAAAAAATGTAACATTCGAGGCTGTTGCTCCATCTGAGGTTGTTGTAATGGATTATGCACCTCTTGACAAAGAAGCTTTAATGGAAGATGATTTTGAGTTGTTTAATTCACTTAATGGACAAGGTGATTCAGTTGTAACGCTTGCAAAAGGTAAGTTTAAAGAAGTAACAGCAGATGAAATGCCTGATATAACGACTAAATTATATCTAAGAACTACACACGAGCATGAAATGACTAACTTACTTCAGCTGGCTGTAGATGATGTTGGACTTGGATTACTTTCTAAGATAGGATATAACTTTAATATGCTTATAAACAGAATGTTTAAGCGTAGTGATGGAGGTAGAATATCTGGTAAAGGTATGTTACATGTCTTAAAGGCAGTGAGGCAGATGTTTAACTATAGCCCTGCTCGTAGAGGTGTAGTTAGTGGTGAGAAAGCATCTATGGATCAGAATATAGTTGAAAGTATTAGAATAAATCAGTTGCTAGAATCAAGTGCTCTCGTAAGAAATACACTATTACAGAGCAATCTTAATGGAAGGTCAAGTCTTACTCATCCCGAATGGGTTCCTTGGTATAGAGGATTTGAAGTTACTAGTATATCGGTAAACGATAAATCAACACCAATCGAAACACTACTTACAATGCTTGCTAAAGAGTATGATAGAAGGGTTAATGCTATTGATACTGGTGCTCAGTTTGTGGCTGAATGGGGTGGATCACCAGGAACATATACAGAAGCAACATATAGAATTGCTCATGTAAATGCTATGAAAAAACTTGAGGAACAATGGTCTACTTTAGCTGCTAAACAAGGTATTACAAACGCTGAAATGGAAAGTGGCGTTAGGTTGATGTCTAAAATAGATAAGGACTTCAAAGCCATATTTAAGGATGTAAAAAAGACAAGACCTGGTACATTTGTTAGACTTAAACCTGAGTATCATGAGCCCCTTCGTGAGCTTATTGATAGGTATATAGATGATTGGAATAAATTAAGTGATAATGCTCAGATGTATGCAACTCTATATTATTTATCAGGTACAGCAACAAGAGATAGGGCTGGTAAACCAGCTTTAAGAGTAGATGTTAGAAGGCTTCTCCCATTAAACCTTATGCATAAACCAATGGTAAAGACATATGGACAGCTACACTGGGAAATGATGATGAAAGATATGGACTCAAAGTTTAAACAACCAATAGATTCAAGAGGAGAGACATATAAAGGACTTAAGTTTGGTAAAGCTTTAGCAGTAGCGAAAAAGAAAGCGGAGGATATTTGTGGGTGAAGCATGCGTAGGTAGTAACAAGGCGTTAGACAGGGCCATACAACAGCAAAGATTAGCTTATGAAGATGAAACTGTAATTGCTGTTAATGGACTTATAGGGCCATCTAGTCGATTTAAACTTCCTATTAAACAGGCAAAGACTGAGAGGCAGAAGAAAGAAGCTAAGATTAACTACGATTATCATAAAAAACTACATGAGATGATGGTCGACTTTCTTTTAGAGGGGGGTGAAATAGGTATGTCAGTTGGTGTTCATATTGATCCTCATATTAAGATAAGAAGTTTTTATAATATGTTAAATGATAAGTATATCATACCAATCACTCCAAAAACTATAATGCATATGAGAAGACCTAAATCTGTCCATGATTATGTTAAAAAGATTATAGGATTAAACAGAACTGCAAAAGGTTTAACTAGTTTTGAAAAAGCTTTTATGCCTCCTTCACTTGTCGCTGCTAGGGCTGACAGGTTTGGATTGGTTGATAGAGTTATAAGGTCATCACTTAGACTTACTGATAATACAAGACAGGCTTATGCTGAATATCAGGCTGAGCTAGAGACTGTAAGAACTGGCATCACTAACAATATAAATACCCACATTATATCAGGAGCTGCCACCGTTAATAATTCATCTATGGATGGGCTGTATGGATTCACAGATAGAGATAACAAAAAGGTAATAATTATAGGTGAGGACGCTGATACATATACAGTCATGTATGAAGATGATCCTGATAGAGCCAGGACTAAAGTTAGTAAGAACAGTATTAATGTTACAACCGATCAAATTAGGATGGCTCTTGTAGAGAAATACCGTGATGAGTTACTAAATGACTTAGGTCATGGACAAGTGAGACATATAGTTCCAATGGCTATACCAACAAATAAATCTGCTAAGAGTAAATGGCTGAAGTCCAATGATGGAAAGAAGGTCATGAATAAAATTGACAGGCTTAAATATTATGGAGCAGAAAATCTAAAGTCACCAGATATAAGAACTATTACACACAAAGGGGTTGCCTATTCATATGTTATGGTAAAACAAGGAGAAGAAAGCGTTGGTGAAACGTACCATGCATATGTTACAAGAATTGAAAAACCAGGAGTTAAGCCAAGACCAACTGTAAAAACTGGATATGATGCTAAAGAATTTAAAGAAGCACTTAAAGAAGGATTCTATAAGTCTGAAGTTAAAGCGTCTTTTTCTCCAACACTTACAAAAAGGAACAGGTTTATAAAAGGTTCAGTTGATAAAAGGTGGCGTGGTTTTAGAAGAATGAGTAGACAGCCTAACTCAAGTATTATGAGTGAGGTTGCTGAAGTAAGGGCTGATCCTGGTCTTAAATATAATTCACTTTGGGAAGAGCTACTGACATACAGAACAGTCTTTAAGAAAATAGCAGTTGATATGAAGTCAAGAATAACTAATGAAGAAAAGACAATGTCATCACTGCTAAGAAATTTACAGAGATCGTTAAAGACAAGTGGAAGCCTAAGTAAAGAAGTAATAGAAGAAATGGTAACTGCTATAGCAAATATGTCAGGAGCTGAGTCCCGTGTGTTCATTAGTAAAGACGGTACCATCCATAGTTTAAATGCATTTTTCTCACCAGTAGGAGAGAACTATTTTCCTGTTAAATTTCATAGAAGGGAGTTAGATAGTTTTGTAGACGCAGCAATATCTGAGATGAATGAGAGAAAATTACAGCTGTCTGCTGAAATGACAAAGGATGAGAGAGATGCTCTTGATACTGATATAGAGGAGATGGAAGAATATGGTAAAGCTCTTGCAGGTTTAGATGAAAACTCATCTGAAGAATATATCAGTAGGCTCGTCTTCTTACAAAAGGCTGTACATACAAAACATAGAAAGAAGTTTTCAGACCATGCCGTAAGGCGTAAAGATGATAGAGTTACTAACGACTACCTTAACAATACTTATAGAACACTCGTTCGCAACGACCTTATAGCTGAGCTGGTTCTAACAGTTGACAAGATGTCTAAGTTAAAAATAAGTCCTGGTTTATTAGAAGAAGAAGTTAACTACATGATAAACAGGGTAAAGGTTGCCATTGGCGATCCAAATACACGAGCAGGATGGGGAAGACTGAGGTGGGGTAATGAAGTGATAGCAAATAAGATGAATAATCTGAAGGCTATTGCTGGGATGCAACAGAACTGGACTCCAGGCACCTCTGAGCATTTGTTTTTGGTATTAAATGGTTTGACTACAATGAGGTTACTGGGATCAAAACCTGCTCTTGGTAATAGAACTCAGAGTATTAATGATGCAATAACATATGGGTTTCCAATACTATTTGACGCTTGGAAAGACTATAAGAATCCATATTGGCAAGGTGTTATAAATAATACTGGGGTTTTAAACTTGGTGTCAATGTTCCAAGATGTAATGGTATCAGGTCAAGAAGTTAAATGGTCTGATGCAGGTATGGTATCTCATCCATTATTTCTGCTTCTTACGGCTGGGTTTTCACAGACTATACCTAGAATGAATCTTGTTAACTGGAGTAGAATTTACAATTTAGGTAGAGAAAAGTTTATTAAAGGTGCTTTAGAAAAAACTGGAGAGAAAGATATTAAAAATATATATGAGTTCCTTGGAAGACAAGCAAAGAAAGCTGAAGGTCTGGAGAGAAGAGATATAGAATACCTTGCAGAAATATACTGGGATTTATTATATGCAACTGAAAATGAACAAAGCCCAGAAATTGTTAGAGCACGAATTAAGTCATTGGTTGGTGATATTGCAGATGCCAAGTTAAAGAAGATGGTAGCGTGGAAATTGAGTTGGAATTTTGAACCGCTAAAGGAGTTGTTTACTTTTACTGCAGGAGAAAAAGCATTAAGAGGACTAACTGTGGTTGCAGCTTTAAAGGCTGCTGATGCGATGGGAGCTTTAGGAACAACGAGAGAATTAAAAGATGCTGAGGACTTTGACGGAGTAGAAGTTAAAGTTCAAGATAGGTTCTTATCTGATGTTGCGGTTAACATAGCAAGAAACGCAGTCTATTCAACTCAGTTTGGTATGAGCCAAGTGTATTTAGGTGAGGCTTTTGGAGGAGCTGGAAGGTCTGGATTACAGTATAAAGCATACCCATTACAACAAACTATAAGAGACTACAATACATTTGCTAACTTTGCTAATGGAAGTTCTGGAGTTGGAGACTCCATCGAGAGGTTACTAAGATCACAAGCAGGAGCTATCAAGCATGGATTTAGGAGGAGAATACTTCGTCAGGAACAATATAAATATTCACCTGGTACAAAAGGTATAGACCATGAAGCTAGATCAGTTGTCAGACTTTTAGGGACTAGGTTGCTTGCTAGTTTCATAGCTGCTTTCATAGAAGTTCTTCCTGGTATAGGATACAGTGTAAGATTAATGACTGGCAACACTGCCTTTGGGGCTGTTAGAAGTATGGAAAATCCTATAGCTGGGGTCTTTATGAGGTTAGTTGCATTGACAGTTGCAACTGCGGCAGACTGGAATGATGACGATGAGAACAATGAAATATATGATGACATAGCAAGGCTTATACTTCCAGTCATAGTATCAATGGCGATACAATATATTATTGCTAAAAAAGATATGTACGAGGAAGGAAAACTCCCTCTCAGCGTTTTCGATATACCACCAGGTTTAAAGGGTCTACGTTAGCTTTTATCTTTAGAAATCTTTATAAGCACACTCATTATAGATTGTAGTGAGCTTATTATATTTCTTAACGACTTAGCGATGTTCTCTAACGTGTCTGCGTGATCCTTTGGGTCCATTCAGATTTCTTCCTCAGAGATGCCAGCACCTAAGTTAACGAATACTTTATAAAATTGAATCTGAACGTCAGATACCATCCCTAAGATGTTCTGAATTCTAAACTTAAATAGCTTTTTAATCTTAAAGTCTACTACATGTTGAGTGTAGTTAGATGTAATTGTCCAGTACTTTAGACCAAAGATTAGAAACTCTTTTTCGTACAGCGTTTGTATTTCTACTTCTTTTATATTTCCCATTTTTATTTCCTTTTTTTATTTAATATCGAAGAGTTAGGCGGGTAACCTAACCGAAGGTGAAAGGATGTTAAAGTCCTTCGGCTGCTAATCCCGACCCAACTCCTCAAATCCATATTTAGCTATCAATATAGCATCTGCTGTCTTCAATGTTATCTTCAAATCAGGGAAGTAACTTGATGCAAGTATCTTTAAATATCTTTTCCTTTCTTGCTTTTCTTTTGGCATCTCACCATATTTTTTCATCCATACTTGTGGAGTTACTGTTGTTACATCAAGATCAAGTGATGCACATATTCCAAGCCACATTCCATAATTTGTTCCAAATTTAAATACACTTGACCTACCATCACTGGGGAAGGCATGGACATGTTCAATAATAACTTGAGTTGCGTCTTTACCTATAGTGTCAATGTCGAAATCTCTAATTATTCCTTTCAGGGAATTTGCCATTCCTGTGGGATCACTTGGGCATGCTTGAACATTTCTCATGTTTTTACCATCATATGCGCATATTCCACCTGATTTACCAGGGTCAATACCTATTGTTATTTTACTCATCTTAATCAACCTCCGAATAACTTTTTATTAGACATGTGCTTTTTATATAGCTTACTGTTTGTTCCAGAGGTCCCATAATATTCTCTGATTGCACATTTCTTACACACTGTAAGCCTTACATCCGCAATTGGGCTGGTATATGAATATTTCAACTTGTTCTGAATATCCATTCCGCACATTCTGCATTCTTTTCTCTCGAACCATTCTGGCAGTAGTGTTATTCCCGGTCTCATTTACCAATCTGTTTTCCCTGATCTCGCTTCTTCCACTGTTTCGTAGAATTTACAACTATTACCATCATATCCAACAGTATATCTTCCAATATTGCCATATCGTGATTTAGCTATTATAATTTTTGTTTCATATCTATCTTCGACAGAAGGGTTAGTATTAAATGGATAATATACAAATGCAGCCATCTCAGCAGTTTGTTCTATTGCTCCTGATTCTGCAAAGTCTGACATCTGAGGCACAGGGTCATCTCTACGCTCAATGTCTCTATTTAACTGACTGATTAATATTGAACTGCAATCAATACTCTTACATAACCACTTATATTCATACATAATCTTTTCTATTTCCAATCTTCTTTGATCTGCAGTCCCTTCCATGTCAATAAGTTGTATGTAATCATCAATGATAACATCAGGTCTGTGTTTGCTTGATTCTCTCATACTTTCAGCAAGCGTTCTAATGTTGTCATACATCATTAGATTTTTATATTTAGTGTTTATTATTTCAGATACTTTGTCTATCTCAATTTTTTGTTCACCATTTAGCTGATTTCTTCTTACACTGTCATATGAAAGATTCTCAGACTCCACACATATAAGCTTTTTCATCATTTCAGTATTAGACATCTCTCTGTTAAACAACATCACCTTATATCCACCTTCTATAATCTTACTGACTATGTTTATCATTAATGTACTTTTACCATGGCCTGGCCTTCCACCTAATACTGTTAATTCTTGTCTTGTCATCCCACCTGCTGGTTTATCTAAGAAATTAATACCAAATGGAATTACATTATCTTTTCTATCAAGATGGTCTATTGTTTCAGCGACTATTGATGATATGTCCCTTTTAACAGTTGGTTCAAGTCTTCGTAACTCCTCAGAAAATCTTTGATGTTTATAAAGTATATCAGCTATAGTCTTGCTATTGTCTTCGGCTGTCCTAGCTAATGCTTGAGCACTTTTGATTGCTTCTCGTTTTATAAATCTTTCCCATACTATCTTTGCATATTCTTCAACATTCTCAGCTGTTGGGCATGCTTCATATAGTCCAGTTAAGAAATATCCCATTTCTCTACCAGAATCTTGAACATTCATTCTTTTCTTTACTTCATCACAAACTGTAACTGCGTCTATTACATTGTGTGATTTATATAGTGAATACATTGAGTCCCATATCATCATATGTTCGTTACCGTAAAAGGCTCTTCTATCTTTAATCCATCCGATAGCCCTTTCCATTGTATTTGTTCCTCCAAATAACACTGCACCTATCACCGCTTGCTCAGCGTCATAACTGTTGGGCTGTGTTCCATCTATTGTTGACATTATTCTCCTCCTTTCTCATTAAATATTGTTGTTTGATGTGATGACATTGGCTCATAATTAGTAATTACAAGCTCAATTCTTTCTTTTTTATCAGATGATCCTGAATACACTGTTTTAATTTCATTCACATTATAGTCTTTAAATAAGTCTCTTATGACCTGTCTGTTGTCATAACTGACCATAAACTTTGCATTATTTTCATGTATTTTATCACATACATCTTTTAAAGCATCATGGTCATTCTTAGTAAAGTCATGGAAGTAATAATTCCTTTTCTCACCTGCTACTACATATGGTGGGTCAAGATACCAACAATCATCTTTCTGAGGCTCATATCTTTTTACAAGTTCTCTAAAATCAAGATTCTCAACTATCACTCCATTCATCATTTTTCTCGACCATTTTAATTCTTCTATAAGCCCGGTATGCCAATTAACTTTTTTACCTTCAGCTTTAGAAAGTACATTATATGGATTCTTATTAAATGCGTTCTTTATAACATAGTAATACATCGCAGCTCTTTTAGCGTCTGGTATTTCTATCTCACCTTTTGTTGATAATATCTTTGCCTGGTAATCAGCGAATAGCTTTCTTGATCTTGGAATCCAATATACGTGATTACTAAACTCATCAAACTTCTCAGCTACTGACACATATAGATTAACTATATCATTATCAAAGTCATTGACTATATTCCTCTCAACTCTTTTCTTTCTAAAGAACATGCTCAGTCCACCTGCAAATACTTCTATGTATCGGCTATGAACGGGAAGCATTGGAACTAACTGTCTAGAAAGTTCCCACTTCCCGCCATAATAAGGAATTACAACTGGGCAGTCCGCAAATCCAATATGTGTCATGTCCAAGTCCTTTCCCCAAAATACTCGTTAATTTTGTTTATTAGCCTATTCACCCATGGTTTATTATGAGTATCGCGGGATTGCATATGAGATTTGCATTGGTATAATAACTTTTCAGCTTTTGTTAATTGATTTAATCTTTTGCGAATCAATTGTTAAGCTTTCGCCATTTTCTTTATCACTTGATACATTTCTGACTCAAGTCTGTGAGTTGTCTCATGGTTTCTATTGCTAACATGACTGAGTACCCATGTAGCTGCATTGAATAAATCCCAATGAGTCTCTGGTTTATTCGCAGTTAAATAATTAACTATATGCTCAATCAGTTTTGTAGGGAACTTTTGTATAACCTTAACAATATCAGATTGTTTAACCTTAGATGACATCAACTTAGGAAATTCTTTATTTAGAACAGTTTCTATATTCTCAATAGTCTCCTCAACAAGTTCACCAATGTGCCCGTTTTGAAGTTTAGGGTTCCAAATGCTATGTCTTGCAGATTTATGACCTATTATTCTACCTACAACTAATCCATTACTGCAAACTAATCTAAACGCTCCTCCAAGTACATCAACCTGTGTACTTCCATCGTAGCTGTTCTTTATATTTAGTTGAGGGAATAGCTTTTCGCCATTAATTGTAATAGGGTTTTTACGGAACTTAAATACCCAGTTTGTCCTTGCTCCTTGTGAGAAGGTCTTAACTTCATCTACTGTTCCTTTCATTCTTTCAATGATTGGAAGAGCTTTATCCATCACTTCTTGGTTTGTTACTAGCTTATACTCGTTAGTAACGCAAGAAATTACACTGTTGTTATCTTCCCTAACTATGAATTTATGGCCAGTATTATTCGTACTGATACCCATAATAGCTGGGACTTCCTTTACTGCAAACAATGATTGTTCAATCATGTTATTCTCCTTTTTGTTTATCGGTTATTTCAATTACTGAAGTTTCTGATCCGATTATCATCTTCTTCATATAGAAAAGAGTGTCGAGTCCTATATATAAATTTCCACTTTCATCTCTTTCAGTCTCAGTATCGTAATACTTTTTTTTATAGTGTTCAGGTATATCATACCAATAGACACTTGTGCCCATATTGCTATGACTAAGGACAACTCCTTTTAAGTCTTCCGATGTATTTGTTGTAAATTTTGACCCTGGTTCAAGGCCTGAGATTGGTTCCATCCTTATCCTCCTTTTCATATATGAATTTACGAATTATATCGCTTATTTCATATAGTAATATCATTCACAGTTATCACACACTTTGACAGTGTGATACCCATTTTCAGTTTGAGCACCGTTTCTATACTCTTGCTCTCCGTCATCGAGCATTCTTTTAATTTTTACGAAGTCATCTTTTAGTGTAGTAAAATTAGCTTTTTCACTATTATAGTCAAATACATCCGAAATTCTTATTGAAACGACTAAAGACCTTACTACTATGTCTATTTCCGCTTTTGATAATTTAATTGTTGCTGTTGATACCATTATTTCCCTTTCATTGTTTATTAGTTTACATGTTTATTATGGCTATAAACTTAATGATAATTACCATTTCAAGTCACTACTACAATATACTTTTTTCGAGTTATTTGATAGCACCACGGAGTGTTCTACTAATTGTCATCAGAAGTATCGTCCTCACTTTCTTTATCAATAATGCTATCAATAGTTATATTAGATATTTCACCATCTAAAAGTTTTTTACCAAGCTTATACTCAGGTGTTAACTTTATTGCATCATTCATTTCATTTATTTGGTCATGTTCGTAGGCGTAATCTGCGAGAGATTGCTCATAATCAGCATCTATACCGCTATCACCACCGAACTTATTATTATCTGACTTGTCATTTTTTGACATTTTCTTTCTCCTATTATGTCGAGTATTTTCGACTTACTACTAGTTAATTCATACCCCATACAAATATAACACACCCATTTTTTCTCATATTTATATCC
>CALBXV010000539.1 GCA_937890045.1 uncultured archaeon | reverse complement strand
ATTAATGTTTATGCCTGATTGGGTTTGGGATTTAGATTGGGATTTACATTGGGATAAACCAGAAAGTGATGAAACACTTTCTATTGAGGTATTGGCTGAAGATGAATGAAAAAACTTTTATCACCAGCATTTACAAAATAGAGAGGTATAAATGAAGCCATTAGTTTTAGTTACCGCACCTGTAGGCACCCGTAGTGGTTATGGTTCACATAGTAGAGATATATGTAGGTCATTGATTGCAATGGATAAGTTTGATATAAAAATCTGGCCTGTCCGTTGGGGTGGAACACCACAAAATGCATTAGATGAAAAAAATCCAAATGATACTTCTATTATTAAGAGGTTATTGAGTAACCCAAATATGGATAGACAACCAGATATTCATTTTCATATTGTAGTACCCAATGAATTTCAGAACATCGCTAAATATAATATTGGTATTACAGCAGGAGTAGAAACTACGGTTTGTCCTCCTGAATGGATAGAGGGATTGAATAGAATGAACTTGAATATTGTTCCTGCTAATTTTATTAAGAAAAGTTTATCTAATACTACATTTGATAAACATAATGAACAAACTAAAGAGAAAATTGGGGAAATTAGGTGTCAATCTCCGATTGAAGTTTTATTTGAAGGGGCAGATACAGAACTTTATAAGCCAACTAAGGAGTTTTCTAAAGACCTTGTAGATACTCTTAAAGAAATTAAAGAAGATTTTTGTTTCTTGTTTGTAGGACATTGGTTACAGGGCGGTCTTGGACACGATAGAAAAGACTTGGGTATGTTAATAAAAACATTCTTGGAAACATTTAAGAATAAAAAGAAACAACCAGCTTTAATACTTAAAACATCAGGAGCAACTCCTTGTATATTAGATAGAGAAGATTTACTTGGGAAAATAAAAGAGATTAAAAATACTGTTAATGGTAAACTACCAAGTGTTTATATACTACATGGAGATTTGGATGATGATGAAATGAATGAACTTTACAATTATCCAAAAGTAAAGGCTCACGTTTCATTCACACACGGAGAAGGATTTGGTCGTCCATTACTTGAAGCATCTCTTTCAGAGAAACCTGTAATAGCTCCAAATTGGAGTGGTCATGTAGATTTTCTTGAAGGTGGAAACGCTATTTTATTACCTGGAAGTCTTAATGATGTTAAAGAGGAATCTTTACAAAAGGGGATTTATGTAAAGGGACAACAATGGTTTACAGTAAATTATAACTATGCCTCTAAAACATTAAAAGAAGTATTTGATAATTATAGTAAATATATGGTAAAGTCAAAGAAACTTGCGTTAGTAAATAAAACTAAATTTTCACTTGATGCAATGACTAAAAAGTTTGAAGGAATACTTGATAAGTACTTACCAAAATTTGAAGAACAGCCCCAACAAGTTAAATTAAATCTTCCAAAATTAAAGAGGATTGATTCAGTAAAAGAAAAACCAAAACTCGAATTACCAAAATTAAAGAAGGTATAACATGGAAAGAGTAGTAGATTGTCCAGTATGTTATGATGTGGATGCATGTTTTGAGGATACTCAAGAAAAATTTGAATCTTATATGTGTTTTAATTGTGGGTTTATGAGTAGTTCTCATTATACAAAAGAAAATGCAGATAAAGTTGAAAATACATCTCAACTTGTAAATGATTTGAAATTTTTTGATGAAGAACGAAAAATTTATTGGTTTCCATCAGTAGTTAATATGGGGCCAAAAGGTATTATATTTCCAGAAGGTAATGTAGACCAATGGGTTTGGAAATACGCTACGTTGATAGAAATACCAAAAGAAGAACAAGAACAATATCCAATACCAGATAAAGACGGGGAATTTTATACTGAAAAATTGGATGTAGAAAATGCAGAAACTTTTGGACAATATGATTTTCTTGAAGCCTGTAAGAAAATGGGGATAACGATGGAGTTACCTAATGCCTAAAATAGGAACAAATTGGCAAAGTATTGATGTAGGAGATATAATTTCTTTTAAGTATCAATCGGCAATAGATGAGAGTAAACAGGCAAGAACTACTTCTATATTAGTTTTGAATCCTTATTATCCAAAAAAATTAAAAGACGGTTCAACAGGATGGTATGTAAATGGTCTTAAATTGGAAAAATCTAATATAACTGTTTTTACTAATAAAGAAGAAGCCTGGCAACTATTAGAAAGAATTGGAACTATACAGATAAGAGATTTGAAAAATGAAATATATAGAGTCCAAGTTAATCCAAAGTTTTTGGGTGGATTCGGTGCCAGAGAGAAACTGTATAAAGAATTAAAAATGACACCGGTGGGTAAAAAAGCAGAATATAGAAGTTATTTATATAGTCAGGCAAGAAAAAGTTCTGTATTTTATGAACCAATAAAGTTACCAAAAGATAGAGTTCAGTTACTTTCAGAAGAATTAGAAATTGAAAGTAAAACTCGTAGAGGTAGAGGACGGCGTGAATGAAAATTAGTTATGGTATCACAGTTCACAATGAACATGAAGAATTAAATAAGTTATTAGAATTTCTCATCCACAAGACACATGAAAATGATGAGATAGTTATTTGTGATGATTACTCTAACGAAGATACACAATTTGTTTTACAGTCGTGGTCACAACAATATGGTCATGCCAAATTAATAAAAATATATCAACGAAAACTTGATGGTGATTTTTCAGCCCAAAAGAATTCAGTAATAGAAAATTGTGATGGAGATTATATTTTCCACATAGACGCAGACGAGATCCCACACGAGAATCTCGTTAATATTTTACCAGAGATGTTAGAAACAAATGATGTGGATTTAGTATGGGTCCCACGGGTAAACACGGTTGAAGGACTTACTGATGAACATTGTGCGAAATGGGGTTGGAGAGTTACAGAAAAAGGTTGGGTG
This sequence comes from uncultured archaeon, assembly GCA_937890045.1. The sequence continues at coordinate 1,702 of CALBXV010000539.1, read as the reverse complement.
AATTTTCCGGATTATCAGGCCAGAATTTTTAGAAACAGTCCAGAGATTAAATGGGTAAGAGCAGTTCATGAACATATTACAGGCTGTAAAACATATGCACATCTACCACCACAAGAAGAATTGTCGTTATATCATCCTAAAACAATAGATAAACAAGAACAGCAGAATAGGTTATACAGTGATATTTTGGAGAATCGTAGATAATCAATTACATCCCGTTCAGGAAACGGACAATCTTGGATTTGAAAAATCTGAGGGATTACGGATACCTGACGAATATTTAGATAAACAAGAGTTTATGGTTATGAGAACTTGTCATGGAATTGGTGATTGGGGAATTATATCAGCAATACCTCGTTTATTGAAAGAGAAGTATCCAAATTGTAAGGTATATGTTCCATCAGAGAAATTACTTAATAATTTATTTAGTCAATATCAGAATAATTGGGCTACTTGGAGTAATCCATTTTCTAATTCTAAAAATATTTTTGATGGTAATCCATATGTTGATGAATTTAGAGATGAAATAGATGGAGAGATTTTTCATGATCATTATAGAGTATACGATACTGATAATGTGGATGTACCTTTAGTAGAGCAAATGTTAAAGTTTTGGCAATTCACAGAAGAAGAAATGAAAGATTCTCAACCTGAAATGTATTGGTCAAACGAAGAACAAAAATTAGGTGATGATATAATAAAAGAATATGTTGGAGATAGTGAATTTGGTTGTTTTTTAATATCTGATAGATATGATTTTTCACAAGATAAGATTATATGTGATATTTTAGATCCAAAATTAAAATATTTTTATTGGTCATCAGTTCCATTGGAACAAACTTCATTTAATTTTATAGATAAAGTTCTTGATATGAGACATATGGATTTTAGAATTCAAACTTATATCCGTTCAAAGGCAAAAATTAATGTTGGAAGTCAAGCTGGTGCCATGCAATTGGTAACAAGATATTCAGAAGTCTATGATGTACAAAGACAATTTCCAATAGCACATAATTTTGTAAGGGGAGAGTTTTATCTAAGTGATGAACAAAAAAGAAAAATATTATTAGATTCAGTTCGCAAATCGGATTCTAAAACTACCACATCGATGAAATTTAAAGCTGATATGATAGATTTTTATGGTGATAGATTTAAAGATAAGGTATTGGTTGAGATTGGAACTTCTCTTGGATATGGAACGAAAATATTAAGTCCGTTATTCAAAAAAATAATAACAGTAGACTGTTCACCCGAAAAAATGAAATACGCCAAGGATTATTTGAGTTTTTTTGATAATATTGAGTTTAAATTAATGGATGTTTACAATCAAATGTGGCAATTTGAAGAAAATGCAGATGTAGTGTTTATTGATTGTGTTCATGATTATGACCATGTTAAAAGTGATGTAGATAATTCAATAATGACTTTTGATAAACCAATTATTATGTTTGATGATTATGGTTTATTTCCTGAAGTTAAAAGATTGGTAGATGAATATATTTCAGCCGGTAAATTAGAAGTTTTGGAAAAAATTGGACATTATAAAGGAAAGGTTTATCCGAAAACTCAAAATAAAGTATTAATAGATAGAGAAGGATTGATATGTCAAACTCTGTAGTCTATACTTCAATATTTGGTGGATATGATGAAATAATAAAACAGAATCTACCTGGTGGTTGGGATTGGAAATGTTTTAGTGAAG
>CALBXV010000538.1 GCA_937890045.1 uncultured archaeon | reverse complement strand
AAAACAAGCACAGAAAAAATTCAATATGTTGGTGAAAAAGGGTATTAGTAAATTTATTAAAAAACCAATAAAAAGTAAGATAGCTAAAAAGTGGATAAAAAAACAACAGATATTAAAGAAAATTGGTATTAAGGAATTTGAAGTACCATCACCGAGTCGTAAATTAGTAAAGAAAAATAAAACTGATAAAATGAGTGGTTATAAAAAAGTAAATGAAGCAACGAAAATAAAGAAGGTTGTAGGTATTTATGGTGGTAGATTTCAACCATTTGGCCCGCACCATAAAAAAGTATATGAGTGGATGAAAAAACAATTTGATGATGTTTATATAACTACATCAGATATTAAAAGGCCACCTAAACATCCAATGAATTTTAAAGAGAAGAAACGACATATGCTTAAAATGGGAATTCCTTCAAATAAAATTGTACAAGAAAAAACTCCGTATGTTGCAAAGAATGTATTGAAAAAATTTAATTCAGAAATTACTGCAGTTGTTTATGCGTTTGGTGCTAAAGATGCTGGTAGATTAAAAGGTGGTAAATATTTTCAAGATTATAAAAAGAATAAGAATAACATGAGTGGATTTGAAGAAAATGGATATATTATTACCGCACCACACGTTTCAATGAAAGCGGCAGGTATGGAAGTAAGTGGAACTGCTATGAGACAATTACTTGGATCACCAAAATATGCTGATGATAGAGAACGAAGATTTAAAAAGTATTTTGGGTATTTTGATAACGGTGTTTATAATATGATGGTAAACAAATTTAAAAAATTATTTGAAGATTTTAAATTGAATGATAGTATAATAGAAGAGTTTTTAATTTATAATAATATAAATAAAATTATAAAAGAAGGAAGTTCAACTTTAACTTCACCAACAGATGATGGCCCCCCAACATTTTATAGAGGATTTAGTGATTATAAAGCAAATTCTAAAAAATGGATAGATTCATTATATATTGATAAGGGTTGGGAAATTATTGATTATATGTTGGGTAAACATGCACTTAATCCTGATTTTGATTATACATTAAAATATTCTATTGTACCTGCAGTATCATATGATAAAACTGAAAAATATAAAAAACATATAGAAGATGTAGTTTTAAGAAATTTAGGATATGAGATTATTAAATGGTTGGGGTTAACTGATACTGAAAAAGATGTAAAAGGAGTTGATGTTCCATCACCAGTATTACCTGGAGCAGATGGTGAAACTGAAAATACAGATTTAAAAGAAAGAATTAATTTAAATGAAGAAGTAAAATTAATACTTGAAGTAGATAGAATGACTTTAGAAGAAGGTGTTAAGTTTAATAACTTTTTAAAAGATTGGTCTAAAAAAGCAAAACAACCACTTAATAGAGTTAGAAAAACAATGATGAATAAGAATACATTTTCTATTGCTAAATTAAATGATTTTAGTGTTGATAAAGTATTTAAAAACGCTAAAAAGGGATATAAAAGAGCATCAATTGTATTTCATTATTTACCAGATAAATTAGCAAAAAAGATTCAAAATACAAAAGTAATGAAAAAGAAAGATGAGTATCTTAAACAAGCAGACGAGTTTTTGCAAAAACATCCTAAAACAAAGAAAGTAGTTATGATGGGAGCTGCAGCAACTGTAACTTATATGTGGACACAAATGACTTTCGTTGGAGAACCAGATTATGATTTCGATTTATCTGGTGTAGCAGGAGCAGCTGTTGGAGCTAAAAATTTAAAAGATTTATTTGGTGGTACTGAGGGTTCTAAATTTCTTACTTTATTCGTAACTGGAAAAGCTATGGGATTGACGATGCCGTATCCTGGTAAAACTATAGCTAAATTTGCAGTAGGTATATCTTATGGTGCTCGTAAATTATATAAACAAAAGAAAGCACAAAAAGCCGCTGATGCTGAAAAGAAAACGAAAACATCTGTACCAGATACAGTAAAAAATCCTAATCCAAAAGGTAGAAAGAAAACAGTTAGTCGTCAAAGTGCAGTTCAATGGGTAGCGAAAACTAAAGGAACTAAAGCTGCACAAAAATATGTAAGTAGTTTGTCTGAAATAATAAATTTAGATAAAGACGTACAGTTACTTATTGAAGGTGGTGCATATGGGCACATGAATCATCCGTTTGATGATAAAAAACTTACATTTTCAGATTTAAAGAACATAATTATTATGGGATTGGGTGGTAAACTTAGTCGTGAAGATGGAGTTACAGAAAAACTTGATGGTCAAAATTTAATGATTTCTTGGGTAAACGGTAAATTAGTTACAGCTCGAAATAAAGGTCAATTGAAAAATTTTGGTGCAACAGCGATGGATATTAAAGGAGTTGCGTCTAAATTTACAGGAAGAGGTGATATTAGAGACGCTTTTGTTTTTGCCATGAAAGATTTAAATAAATCAATAGGTTCTTTATCTGATAAACAAAAGGAAAAGATTTTTGGTAATGGTAAAATATGGATGAATTTAGAAGTCATGTGGCCTAAGTCATCAAATGTAATAGACTATGATAAAGCTCAAATAGTATTTCATGGTACTCTGGAATATGATGATAGTGGAAATCCTATTGGACAACCGAAAGGGTCTGCAAGAATATTAGCGGGTATGATTAAGCAGGTTAATCAACACGTACAAAAACATTTTCAGATAGGTAAACCTCAGTTTTTAACAGTACCAAAAGTACAAGATTTTGGTAAAAAGAAAAATGTATATTTAAATAGATTAAAGAAATTACAGAATGAATATAAGTTAAAAAGTAATGATACTCTTGCAGTATATCATCAAAGGTTTTGGGAAGAGTTTATTTTTAACGCGTCAAAACAAATGAAGTATAAAATACCAAATAAAGTTTTAGTTAATTTAACTAAGAGGTGGGCATTTTTTGATAAGTCGTATAAGATACCAATGATGAAAAAGGATATAGATAATAAAAAATTTTTAGATTGGGCATTATCATTTGATAAAAATGATCATTCAAAATGGGTGAAACAAAATATGAAACCATTTGAAGTATTGTTTTTTGATGTTGGTGCTGAAATATTAAAAAATATTAGTGGTTATTTATCGGCGTCACCAAAGAAAGCTGTTCAAAAAATAAGAAAAGATATTATTAACGCGATAAGAACAGTAAAAAGTGGTGGAGATATTAAAAAAATAGAAACATTAAAACATCAATTAGATAAATTAAATAAAATTGGTGGATTGAAATCAATAGTTCCAACAGAGGGTATAGTTTTTAAATATAAAGGTAATACTTATAAGTTTACTGGGGCGTTTGCACCTGTAAATCAAATTGTAGGTTTGTTAAATTTTTAAGGAATGTTATGATTGGAAAAAGTAAAGAAGCAGAAAGACAGAATAATGCTTTAAAATCTATTTTAAAAGGTGAAAAACCAGAAAAACGTGTATTTTTTGGATATGAAGGTGATAAAAAATTAGCTAAAAAAGAATTTGAGGAAACTCAAAGACAAATTGAAGAGAAATTAGAAGCAACTAAAGAAGCAAGAATGCCTTGGTTTTGTCCTGAATGTGATAAAGTTATGAAAAAACGTTTAGATAATAGAATGTGGTATTTATATGGTCATTGTTTTGATTGTCAAATAGATGTTGAACATAAAATGAAAATAGCGGGTGTTTATGATGAGTGGGAAGAAGAAAAGATAAAAACGAATAAATTAGCGTGGTTACAAGATAAAAAACAAGAACTTATAGAATTTAAAAAACAGAAAACTCCAACTTTTTATAATCAAGTTAGACCAGATGGTTATAGTGTAGATAAAGAAACTTGGAATATGGGTGTTGAAAATATTGATAAATTAGCAAATGAAGCACTTAAACATTTAGAAAAAATAGAAGAATCATTAAAGTAGTATATTTATATATAGGAGATTTTTAATATATGAAAGTAAAAGAGATATTTTTGTGGTTGGTTGGAATTGTTGGTGCTCTTTTTGGAATGTCAGCTGTTTTAGGAAGAAAAAATAGTACAAAAGTAAAAGAATTAAAAAAAGCTATTAAAAATAATGTTAAACAAGAAAAACAAGTTACACAAGAATTAAAAAAGTTAGAAACAAATAAAACAAGAAATAAAAAAGAAATAACTCAATTAAAAAGAAAATTAACAAAAACAAAAAAAGATATAACAAAAATGAAAAAAGATTTTGATAATGTAGACGTAGAGGACGCTACAGATTTTTTAAGAAATTTTTCTAAAAATAAATAGGAGAAAGTAAGTGGCTGAAACAAAACGAGGAGCTCATAATACAACCAATGTAGGAGTTCATACTACTACACCAGAAGTAAGAGCATTAGGTAAATATAATAAAGTATATAATGTTAGTGGTTCAGGAGATGGTGTTGCAACAGTATTTGAAGCTACCGCTTCAAACCGCGGTGCGAAAGCGTTTATTGTTAATACTGCTGGAAATTCTGTGATAACTACAACTCACGGTGGTTCATTAACAGCATCCAATTTGAATGCAAAAAGTGTGTATGAGATGTCTGTATTGAAAGTTTCTGGAAGTGGTAATATAGATTTATTATATTAATATGAAATATGTTTGGTTTATATTATTATTAACATGCTGTACTATAGGACAAACAACATTATCAGATGAAGAAATTAAAGGGATATATAAAAATATCAAATTACTTCAAGTTGAAAATGATAGTTTAAAACAAATTAATAATATAAATAATGTATTAATTACAAAATATGAAGTTCAAGCTAAAACAGACTCCTTATTATTAGTTAAAAAGAATGAATATATTGAACTTTTAAATAATAAGACAACTTTATTAGAAGAAAAAGTAAAAGTAGTTAAACCAAAATGGTATGACAATAAATATCTTTGGTATGGATATGGAATTTTTAGTATTGTTGTTCCAGTTTGGATAACAAGTCAAATACCAGGAATTTAAATGGAAAGAAATGATAAAGGTCAATTAAAAGACGCAATCAAATCAGAATATTTGAAATGTGCACAAGACCCAGTATATTTTATGAAAAAATATTGTATGATTCAGCATCCAATAAAAGGAAAAATACCATTTTATTTATATGATTTTCAAGAAAAAGTTATTGAAGATTTTATGCAATATGATTATAATGTGATTTTAAAAGCTAGACAATTAGGTATTTCTACTTTAACTGCAGGATACTCTTTATGGATGATGACTTTTCATAATGATAAAAATATTTTGGTTATTGCTACTAAACAAGATACTGCAAAAAATTTAGTAACAAAAGTTCGTGTGATGCATGCAAATTTACCAAGTTGGTTAAAACAAAAATGTGTTGAGGATAATAAATTATCATTAAGATATAAAAATGGTTCACAAGTGAAAGCTATTTCAAGTAGAGAAGAAGCCGGTCGTTCAGAATCTTTGTCCTTATTAATTCTTGATGAGGCAGCATTTATTGAGAGAATAGATTCTATTTGGGCATCAGCACAACAGACACTTGCAACAGGTGGTAGGTGTATTGCACTTTCTACTCCGAATGGTGTTGGTAATTGGTTTCATAAAACATGGGTAGACGCCGAAGATGGATTAAATAAATTTAATTTTTTAAGATTACATTGGTCATTACATCCAGATAGAGATGATGCATGGAGAAAAGAACAAGATAAATTACTTGGCCCTTCTATGGCGGCACAAGAATGTGATTGTGACTTTATTACTTCAGGTAGAACAGTAATTGATGGTCTTATAATTGAAGAATGTAGATTAGAATCTGTAAAAGAACCACTGGAAAAGAGAGGTGTTGATTCTAATATTTGGATATGGGAGCCTCCAAATTATATAAAAGATTATATAGTATGTGCTGATGTAAGCAGAGGAGATGGAACTGATTATTCAGCGTTTCATATAATTGAATTAGAAAAAGTTGAACAAGTTGCAGAATATAAGGGTAGAATCTCAACAAGAGATTTTGGAAATATGTTAGTTAATATTTCAAAAGAATATAATGATGCATTATTAGTTATTGAAAATAATAATATTGGGTGGGCAACTATTCAACAAGTAATAGATAGAGATTATGATAATTTATTTTATATGAGTAAAGATTTACAATATGTAGATACACAAAAACAAATTAATAATAAAATTAATAGAATGGAAAAACAACTTGTTCCTGGCTTTACAGTAACATCAAAAACAAGACCATTAGTAATTTCAAAATTGGAAGAGTTTTTTAGAGAAAAAGCGGTATTAGTACATTCGCAAAGATTAATTGATGAACTTTTTGTATTTATATATAATGGAAGTAGAGCTGAAGCTATGATAGGATATAATGATGATTTAGTAATGTCATTTGGTATTGGATTGTGGATTAGAGAAACGGCATTAAGATTAAGAGCAGAAGGCATAGAACTTCAGAAAAAAACAATGTCTGGTATAACATCTAATCAAGGTGTTTATATGCCAGAAAATAATGAAAATGATTCTTGGCAATGGGAAGTTGATAAGAAAAAAGAATCATTAGAATGGTTAATTAACTAAGAGGTAAAAAATGGCTGATAAAGATTTATTCAGTAGATTAAAAAGATTATTTTCTACAAATGTAATTGTTAGAAATGTAGGTGGTAGAAAATTAAAAGTTGCTGATACAAGTAGATTTCAATCTATAGCAAAACAAAATCTTATAGATAGATATCAGAAAATTTATACAGGTGCAGGTTTAAGCGGTTATACAGATTCTATGTTAACAAAGTCAATGAGATTGAATTTGTTTAAAGATTATGAATCAATGGATAGTGATG
>CALBXV010000537.1 GCA_937890045.1 uncultured archaeon | reverse complement strand
TGGAGTAAAAGGTGGAAAATATGATGCTATGGATTTAGCAAGAGGAATACAACAAGGTGATATTAGAAGAACACATTATGGTGAAGAAGAATTTTTACAAATGTTATGGAATAAAGTAAAAAATCAATTTAGAAGATATTCAAAGAGAGGAAAATTAAGATAATTTATATTTATATATGAAGTACAGTGTGTACATATAATTTTTTTAATTTAGGAGAGTAAGAATGGGAAATATAGCAAAAGCTAGAATAAAACATTTGTTGCAAAGATCGCATGCTAGTTATTTTGATAATGTAGCTGATAGTATGGTAACTTTAAGTGATTCACAAACTATAAGTGGAAACACTTCAATTCAAAAATGTGCTGTCGCTTCAGGTTCAAATGATGCGGTTTCATTAACAGCAGCTGATAATGGTGGACGTGTAACTTGGGTACCTGACGTAACGGCAGATAGAGTTTATACATTACCAACACCAGCAGCAGGACTGCATCTTAATGTAGTAGGAGCAGGTGCATTAGCAGCTGATGGTCATGATATATCATTCAAAGGAACTGATGATACTCATTTCTTTCATGGTGCTATAATACATCATGATACTGCACAAACTGGTCAAACCTCAGCAGTTGTTTGGGGTGATGGCGCCGCAGACGACGTGATTAAACTAGATCTTCCAGAAGCATTTGATATTCATTTTCTTGGAAAAAGTACTACTGTTTGGTATGTATGGGGTTGGGCTGCAGCAGTAGCACCAATAACAATATCTAACGCATAAACTTAGTAATTTTTGATTAGAAGATGGTTCAGCTATTGTAGCTGAACTATAGATTGTATTATAAAATAAAGGAAATATTATGGCTAAAAGAATAAAAATGAAAAATATTATTAAAGAAGGAATGGCTGGAAGTCTACCAAGTACTTTAAGTACTCTTGGTGGTGTAGTTACTCGCAAACCGTTCCATACAGGTATTAGTTTAGCTAATCTTGTTAAAGAAAAATTTGGTGATACCAAAGAAAATCAAGAAATTGATACTAAAGGTTTTTTGGAAGCAGTTACCAATTTTGGTTCTTTTGGTAAAAATATATATCGTGAACATAATTTGAGAGATATTGCTAAGAAATTAGCAGAGATGGCAGAAACAGCAAAAACACATACTCTCCGTGAAACCGATGATTGGTTTGATAAAGTTTCTGTTAATCGTAATATGAAAGAACTAACAGGTCTTTCTAAAAGTTTTTCAAAAGTTGCAACTGAATCAGATCAACTGCAGCAAAGATTAACTGCATTATATGAAGATATGGGTAATATTCTCAGTAGATATTATGAGATAGATGAATTAAAAGAAGGTTGGAAATCTTATAGGGATGGTGAAGAGTTGGAAGATGAAGAAGAGGAAATGTCTGAAGGTGATAAAGAAAAGTATACTGCTTTTTTTAAAAAATCACTTGAAAAGTGGAATGTTTCTTCTCCAGAAGACTTAAGTGATGATGATAAAAGAGATTTTTTCAATTATGTAGATAAAAATTGGGATGCTAGTATAGAATCTGATTAAGTTAAGAGGTTATAATTGATAGAAGTTACAGTAAAAAATAATAATATAGAAAAAGCTCTCAATATCTTTAAACGAAAAGTTAAAGATAGTAAACTCATGTTAGAATTGAGGGAGAGAGAGTTTTATAAAAAACCATCAGAAATAAGAAAAGAAAAAAAAGCAAGAGGAAAAATTAGAACTAAAATTCAAAATAAAAATAATTAGTAGTTTAAGATTTTAATTAATATATATGTATATGATAACTATAACTAAAAAAAGGAGTAAGTTATGGCTGACAGCAAAGTTACAGCAAAGTTAAGAACTAAAGAAAGTTCAGAGGTTAAATTCTCAGATGATGAATTGCAATCTTTAGCAGGATTACAAACTTCATATCAAGAAAAGTCTGCAGTGTTGGGACAGTTAAAAGTTCAAAGAATATTAGCTGATCAACAAATGGATGCACTTGAAGAAGCGGAAGAATCTGCGGTTGAAGATTATAAAGCAGTTCAACAAGAAGAGCGTGATTTAGTTCAGAGGTTGAATATAAAGTACGGTCCAGGTCAATTGGATCCGCAAACTGGAGTATTTACCCCTGCACCTGAAGAAGAATCAGCACCAGAACCCGAAGCATCTGCCTAAAAAATAAAAAAACATATCAAATATATGTTTTTGAAGTTTTTACTTATATTTATATTTAATTATAACAACTTTTTTTAAAGTTAAACATTAAATGGGAGAATAATAATGGCAGAAAGAATAGTAAGTCCAGGTGTATTTACTCGTGAAAGAGATGTATCATTTCTTCCTCAAGGAATAGCAGAGATAGGTGCAGCAGTTATAGGACCCACAGTAAAGGGTCCTGCTTTTACACCTATAATAGTAACCAGCTTTTCAGAATTTGAGGATATGTTTGGTTCTACATCTCAAGATTATTACACACCATATACAGTTCAGCAATATTTAGATAGCGCTCCTACTGTAACGGTAGTACGGGTCTTAGGTATTGGCGGATACGGAGCCGATACAGTTGAAGTATTTTTATCCGTAGGAGCTACAAGCAAATCAGCATTTGTATTAGCACCATCTAGAGGTGGAAGTGATGGAGAAGCAACAATTACAGCAGCTAGTATTGTAAGTTTAGCTGGTACTACATATCCACATTGGAGTGGTTCAAAATTGAGAGTTACTGCTAGTAACGCATCAATAGAAAAAAATATTAGTTTTGATTCCTCTTCAGCAAATTTTGTTGAAAATGTTTTTAGTTTTGATCCAAATGTAGAAAAGAGTGGTACTTCAGTAATGCCAGTTTATCTATATGCAAGTTTTAAAACAATGATGTCAGATGGAAGTATTTCATCTGCGGCATCGGCGTCTGCAAAGAAAACTACGCAAGGGTTAAATCTTTTTGGTGGAGCAACATCATTTAATAATGATGGTGGAGCAACAACTTGGACTGGTAATAGCAGATATCAATATGCTAGAACACCTTTTCTACAATCACAGGCATTTTCAGGTAATAGAGAAGATCTTTTTCGTGTTTATACCAGATCTCATGGAACTGGAGTAAATAAACAATATAAAGTTAATGTATTAAATGTTAAAGATGCTAGTGCAGTTGCAGGTTCAGATTATGGAACATTTTCATTACAGGTAAGATCAGTTAATTATGGTAATAGTGATAAAACTAGATCAGATAATGATTCTATTATTGAACAATTTGATGGATTGTCAATGGATCCTGATAATGTACAGTATTTTGCAAGAGTGGTTGGTGATAGATTTGTAGAAATAGATACTAATGGTGAATTATCATATTATGGTGATTATCCAAATATGAGTAAGCATATTAGAGTTGGAGATTATTCTGGTTCTTCTGCATTACCGAAAACTGCAGTACCTATGGGATCTGATAAAGTATATAATACTGTTCCAAGTACATCTAATGTTCCTACAGCATCATTTAAAACTAATCAAAGTAGTTCTGTAGCTGATTTTGATCAAAATGTATTTTATGGATATCAGTTTAGTGC
>CALBXV010000536.1 GCA_937890045.1 uncultured archaeon | reverse complement strand
TGAGGTCTTCTTGAACCATCTCAGTCCAAGAACTATCTCTCCTCACAAATAATTGATCGTCATCTGTGTCGTACCACAAATCACCTTCGGTAACAGCCGCCCCAGTTGGGGCTGTTGCTCCCACTGCAACCTGTGTTGCGACTTCTTCAATAGCATCCCTCACATTTGTAGCAGTTACATTTGTACTGCTATGGGGAATTGCTGCTGAATTTATACTGAAACTGTCTGTTGTCTTTGATACAACATTAGTTCCGAAACTTTTTGTACTTACATCAGGCATAATTAAAATCTCTTTGCTGCACTATTATTAACAATAACCTCACCTTGTGTCTGTCTTGTGTATCCACCAGCATCATCTAACTCAAGTAAATCCCAATATCCTTCAAAACTATCTGGCAAACGCTTTGTCTGACGCGCGTAAAGCTTTATAGTCATAATGGGAGTAGACCCAGATTCACCATCTCCACCAGCTTTAGTAATAACTCCATAAACCTGTCCACCACCATCAGACGGAGCAGCAGTCCTGTCAGTCTGGTCAATTTCTATATAATCTATACTTCCCTCGTCACCAAAAACGAATGTAGTGCCATCAAATTCTTTCACTATCCTAGCCTTATAAGTATAGTTATCAATAGGATATGCATCATTGAACTGAACAGTAATATCTGCATCAGCATCCTGCAGAATCTCCCAATTTGCATATGATTTACTTGCTTCGGGCATCTAATACAAAAATATTACGTTTGTTGATGTGCATTTTGTAGATGAAATCGGATATACCGTTCCAGCCGTCATACCTGTAAAAGTAATTGCTGACCCACCTACTGTAAGTACATGAGCCGCAGCTGTTTTACTGAATACTGCTCTACAAGCCTCGTAATCAGTATCAGCTACTACTTGCACTGCTTTAACATAAGGTGCTACGGATTCCGCCATCGGAAAATCCATTAGACCTTTAGCTGTTCCTGCTTTTGCTGCCATAATTAACTCCTGTTATTTATTAAACTCCTGCTATCATTACATTAACTGTTGCTTGATTGCTGCTATCATATTCTGCTGAAAATATTTCAATATTTGCCACAGCTTCGCCAGCATGTAATGGAATTACAATCGCATCACCACCGACTAAAAGCGCATGAACTTCTGAATTAATTTGGACAGTAACAGTTGCAGTGCCTAATTCACTTACATATTCAACTGCAACAACATGGGCTGTAGTCGGGATAGTTCCCACAGGAGCGGTATTGTCTACATTCCAAACACTATCACCTAATCCTCCATCTGCACTTGCAATGTCTACAACTGCACCGTTCCAATAACACACAGCGGGAGTGGCAGAATCATATGCTTGTGCTATATTATAATTACCACCCCATGAACGTGAATCAGCATGAACATCTAACGCTAAATGTGTATAATCGCCAGCTGCCGATCCTTCATTCGCAACACTGTTATCATTAACAATTTCACACGAAGTATGTATCCTTATTTGATTAGCCATATTTTACCTCACTGCAAATGGAGAAACTGGATAAGTTATACTCTGCATTCGCTTATTACTTTCATTGTCAGAAACCTTCTTAAAAAATTCTCTCATATAATACTCTTTTGACTGTACTTCACCGCCCATCTCTGCCAGCATAGCCTTAACATAACTTACAACGGCAAGACTTAACATTCTATTCAGATTAACGTGACTTGACTCGTCAGGAGAAGTCACCTCAGTAAGTGAAGCGTTAGACCAACTTGTCTCACTTGAATCAGAAGCAAGGACTGAAGGGTCTGTATCTACAAATGGTTCTATATACGCAGTATATTCTAATCTTATACCATTAGAAATAGTCTCATCTGGGTATACAAGCTCATCTCCACCAGAAGTCAAGGAGCCATTAGCTCTAATACTACCTGCTCCACTTCTCTTTAAGCGATAGATATGGAGCTTCTTTCCTTTAAGTCTCCAAAACCATCCAGTATTTACACTTGAACTCATGGATTTGTGTCCTCACTCACTATTGGAGTACTTACCATTCTGCTTATTATCTTGTATTTATTATCATCCTGCGTATCCAAGAGACTTACAGAATCAATAGACATGAGGTCAGATGGTAAATCATAGTCTCTTGTATTCTTAGTAAGAGCCATCTTTTTTACTTTTAAATCATGTTTAGTGTTAGACTGAATCATGTTCACGGCATCTTTAATCCATGCAACAGTTAAATTTGTGCTGTCAGCCCCAGCTCTTTCCATTATCTCTAATACTGTCATATCATACCTTAATAATTAGTTATTCTATTTACTTCAGACCCAATCTTCATATTTAACATTTTTGCAAGAGGACTATCATATTTCTCTTGCTCCATTAACCTAGTCTCCATTTTAGTAAGAGCATCATCTAAACGTGAGCCTCCAAATACTCTATGTAATTTTTCAGCCACATTCTCTTTTCCCTTGAAATAGCTTCTATCATAATCGCCACCCGCTTCCCCTCCCGTTGCAAAATTCCTTACTGGGGTATTTTTACCAGAGTATCTATCTACTCTCCACTCTGGATTATAATCTTCTTTAACCTCTTCGCTATAATACGGAGTAATAACTCTAGAATCTTCACGTCCAAACTCTGCGTCCCCTTCTTGATATGACCTTTCTACAAGCCTATGAACATCAGGAAGCAATCCTTTCATACCACCACTTTTCGTAAATGACTCAGGTAGATTAAATGCTGTAATTTCTCTACTCACATTTTGTTTTGCTCTGTCGTTTATTTCAACTGACCGTTGTTCAAAGTCACCAGTTATAGCAGTAGAATGTCTTTCTCCAGCTTCACCTCTCCATCCTTCTCCATAATTACTATATTCTTCTTCATCTCCTCTTAACATAGGCTCAAACTCACTTAGAGGCTGATTTAATTGTCCTAAAAGAGTCGCTCCAAGCTTCTGTATAAAAGGATTACCAAGAGGGCCAGAGGCGCCAGCAAGAAGGTTTTTTACTCTTAAAGATTGTTCACTTTCAGCAGCTCTAATGGCATCAGTATCTGCACCTCCTATTTTACCGAACAACCTAGAGCGACCTGCAGCCATTACGTACTTGCGTTCTCCTCTCCGCGTTGTTCCGTCTGTTGCTGCGGTGGTGCTGCGGATGCACCTGTGGCAGCTCCTAATTCATTTACAGCCCATTGATATAATGTAACCGCTCTCTGAAATTCAGCTTGCGCATCTTGTAAATATATACCAGCTGAGCCAGACCTTGCTTGAGAAGTCTCAAAGAACCTCTTAGCTTTAGCCAAACCTCCTTGAAACTTTGCTGATTCACCAGCTACTACAGCTTGATATTTAGATATTTCTTGTTGTGCTTTGTTCTGATATTCTGTAAGTCTAAGCTGATTCTCAGATACATACGTCTGAACTTTTGCACTATACTCTTGTACTGTTGCTTGAAGTTTTGCATTAAATACATCTATCGCTGTTCTTACTTCAGCCTGATACTTTTGTATAGCTTGTTGTACTTTCGCCTGGAACTCATTCACATATGCACCAACCTTAGCTGTGAACTCCTGAGTATTAGCACCAGTTTCAGCTCCGTATTGTGCAATAAGCTTATCTGCTTCTGTAGAATACTGTTGAACAACTTTCTGTAAAATACCAGAGAATCTAGATGTTTCAGCATTTACATCAGCTTGATACTTGGAAAGTGTCTGAGTATAGTCTTGTATTGATGCTTCTAAATCTTTGTCTTTATCTTTTTGCTCAGATGCATATGAGTTTAACAATACCTGTGCATTCTGTACATCACTCTGCACCTCTGCATTGTATTTTGCAATATCTTGTGTTACTTTCTGTGTTTGGGCTTGTACTTCTTGTGAGTACTTACCTACTTCATGTTGAAACTTGCTAAGGTTCTGAGCTGCTGTAGCAAGTTCTGTTTGTGCTCCCTGAGCTGACATATTTGCCATTTCAGCATCCTCATCAGTAAAATGCTTAATAAATGAATCTGCAGTATTACTAGCACCGTCTGCAAGAGTAGATGTAATAAAGGACTTTGCATTTGAAAGCAAAGTAGCTACATCAGATGATACAGTAGGTGGAGTCGGAGGAACAAATGTTGGCAAACTAGAAGATATTGTTATTCCACTAGAGGGTAACGTATATGAGCTGGGCACAGTATAAGAAAAGTTCGGAGATGCAGGAGGGACAGGAGCAACATATGTCGGAAAATCTGAGGCTGTTAGTGTAGGAAATCCACTAATAGTATCCGATACCGACAATGTTGGAAGCGATGTCATTATCTCCGATACATAAGATGGTAAAGACCCCATAGCCGTAGGGTCAAACTCTAATGTAGTATCAAATACGGGAAGTGACCCCGAAAAACTAAATGATGGAAGAACTGGGGCTGTGGGGGATACATATGAACCAACCGCATCCTCATAAGACTTTAAGAGACCTGTAGATGTATCTACTACCAATGCTAACTCAGTTTCCGCTTTCTCACGTAATGTTCCTGCATTTCTAAAACAATCTAGAGAAGCTGCATACATTAAAACTACGTTCTCCCATTCTACTAATACCCAACTATCTGTATTCTCATCTATCTCTGGGGGAGCTGCAAATACAATAACTCCTTTATCACCCTCGCCATCTTCTACTGTTGTAGTACTAGAAGCACCAGGCTTTGTGTATGTCTGGTCATTAGTACTTGAATTATAGTCTGGAGCAGGTTTTATATATACTCTTCCACGAAGCTTGTAAAACTTGGGAAACATCTTAGTTGGGTGAAATAAGCTAGAAGAATCTTCCCCAGCATATATAATCTTATCAGGTACTTCAGCACATAACTGACGCTTGGGATTAGAATTGGAATCAGTGCCGTTGTTGCGATAAACCGCTAAAATCTTATCGTAAGTAGTACCAACTGTAGTACCCTCTGACAAGGAAGTGCTGGCTGCTGCACTAGATGCCCACCCAGTAACCTCTTGTTCACTTGCTACACTCCAGAGAAATTTCTCAGGTAAACTTGAAACTAACCATTTCGTTGCTGAATTGATATTCCCGATAAGTACACGGGATTTTGTGCCGTTACCTGTTATATCCTCTACTTTTTGCCAAAGCTTACGTGCCATTTCTATAAGGGAAGGGAGACCCCGATGGTAAGAAGGAGTAAACCACCAGGGTCTTCCTAAAATTCCCTATTATTTCCAGATAGCGTGAGCTTCTGGCATTGACCACTCAAACCCACCTTCGGTGAGAATCATGTCAACTCGTTTGTCTGTACCTGTGTTCTCTAGAGACTGAACACCCACGTAAACCGCAGTGTCTCTGTTGACTCCGTTGCCAACAAGAGGACGATATTTCACGTGCTTCATGTTGACTCCAAGAATCTTCACAGCACTATGGTCTAGTGAAATACAACGAGAGACTGATATGTCCCCGTAAGGAGTGCTTATTGTAGTAAGGTCAAGCCCGAATAGGCTCTTCTTTCCTGCAACTGCAAAGTCAAAACGACCAGCATAGTTATCCTGGCTGTCATGAACGATGTTTGCAAACATGGCGTTATGACTACCACTACCGACTTTTAATAGCCAGTTGTATGTAGCCGTATCGCAGAAGTAAACAGAAGCTGAGCCACTGTTATACCTCGGGTCCATATATTTGCTCATGTCATCAAGGAAATCATCGCTTGTCTTAGTCGCAAGATTAAGACTGAAGCTATTTCCCGATAGACCAACAAAGTCAATGGCTCCCTGTGTGTAATACACAGTACTGTTTGAACTACCAGTTGAGGTCTGCTTACTGAATAGAGCTGCTTGCTCAATATCCCACTTATGCTCAACCAACTTATCTCTCCAAATACGTGCCCATTCGTTGGGTTCGTATTTAAGAGCAGTTGCTCTTGCAGTGTTCGTCATACCAAACTCAGTTCTGAAAATCTGAGTCTGTCCATATGACGTACTGTATGGGTTATCGTTCCAAGTCTCATCCGAAAGACTAGAACCTTCAGCATAGGCTGAGCCTACAACATGACAACGCTTTGCTTCTAGAGAAGTAGCGATGTCTTCGTTATAAACAGTTAAGTCAGGTGCATTACTTGAGAATGAAGTTAGCTCCTTAGCCGCTGATGTTGAGACAGCTCTGACAACAGTTCCATCAATTCGCCTAACATCTACTGCACCAGTTAGTGTTTGACTACCTGTTACATTACTAGCATCAGTTCCAACGTCTATCTTAGCACCAACCGCTGTGACTCGCATTAGGATATAATCGCTAATTGACGTGTCACCGCCATCAGTTTCCGACAGATTGATTTTTACAATCTGATTAGTTAGGAAGAAATCAGGAGCTGTTCCTGCAGAACCTACTCCAATAGCACCAGTTGCTTGACCTGAGATATTCTGAATATTACCATCTGATTTGTAATCAGTAGCCATATACAGTCTCAGGACATCACCTGCTTCTATATCTGTGCCGCCATCATTCTGAGCTGTTAAAGTAGCTTGATTGAATTTGGCACCGCCATCGTCATCAAAACCGACAACGTATGCGTATCGTTTGTGGATTGAACCACGTTTCTCAGTATACTTAAACTGGGGATCATCCGTAGGGGATTTGGCAATTTGCGAGACAAGTCTGAAAAAAGGCGTTTGACTAATAGAAAGTTCAGTAAACCTTTCAGAGAAATCGTATCGCCGCCTCAGGTCACCAGTAGACAGGCCTGAGCCATCTACTACTCCTGTTCCCGATTGCGTTTGATTAGTTGAAGAACTAAGAAACTTAGGGGTCGCTGTATGTACCGCCATTTTAGTTACCTCTTAGTTTAGGCTGTTAACAATTCCTCAACATCACCAGCTTTTAAGAGGGCATCAAATACCTGGTCATCAGCACTAATTTCCACATCCATAGAACCAGATGAGGCTGCGCTAATAGGTTTTTGACGAACATTCTTCATTTGGTTTACCATCTCATTTTTTGCACTTTGAGCAATATTCCTTTCTCTGCCTTCCCTATTATAAAGATAGTATATATCATCAAGACTAAGCGCCCTACTTTTAGCAAACTCTACAATATCAGTCATCTGGTCAGATGATAATTCATGCCTTTCCATAAAAGCACTTCTATCTTCTGTCTTTTGACTTTCTGCTCGTTGCTTAGTAGCAAAATCGCCAAGTCTCTTCTGTACTATACCATCAATAGTAGCACCGAGTACTTTGGAAGAGTCAGATTTTGGATTTCTTACTGCTTCATCAGCATCAAAAATAAAATCTTCATCCAATTCAAGTTTCTCCTTTAAAGAGCTGGGTGTTGAACCACCGCCCTCAAAATAACCACGCACATGCGTAATTAAATTAGGGTCTTCTTTCATAGCATCTAAGATAGGTGCGTAAGGTTCAAGTTCTTTCAGTCGGGAGTTAATCCGCTGAGCTTCTGAGCTTGAATCCGCATATCTTTTCTGCCAATCGTGCTCTTCTACAGCGCTCTCATCAACAGTGTTTGCTGTTTGCTCCTGAGAGGTTGTCTGTTCCTGAGCTTCCATAGCCGAGTCATCTAAGATTCCTTTGTTGACTTGTCTGTCTAGAGCTGCAAAGAAATCTTCGGCTGGCAAATCTCCAGGACTAGAATCACCTGTACCAAGTACCTGTTCTCCTAGGTTATCTGCTTGTTCTTCTGCCATAATTTAGACTCTCCTTATCTTATGAACAGTATGTTTACAAATCAAGTGTTTTTTGCTTCCTTTAGCCCAAGCTTAAATTCCTTCACTGCTACGTTTTTCTCACGTTCCAGGTCCTTTCGGGTACTGTCAACTTGAGTACGTAACGTGTCGCGAAGGTATTTCTGCTGTGCTTCAGTCTTCATAGACTCGGAAGAAATCTCCTTGTCTGCTTCTCTTACCTTATCTTTAATGCCAGCCTGTACGACTTGCCTAGATAAAGTCTCAATCGTGCCCTCTCTGTCCTTTAGGGCTTCTTCCATCTCAGCTACTTGATTCTTGAGCTGAGCGTAGATAGATTTTCTTTTCATAATATTTTCTTTTCCACGAACATCTGTTTCCGCTAACATGGCAATATCATCTATAAGTCCTGCTTGATACCATCTGAAGTATTCCTCTAATAATGCCCATCTATTAACAGGTAGAGTGGAGCCAGATACAATTCTCACATCAAATTTCGCAGTTCCATAATCTTTCCACTTTGAAATTGCCTGACCAAAATCATTGTAAATAGGTATGTTAATTTCCACTTCTTTCTGATCCTGTAAAGCACTAGGTTGAACTATTCTAAATACTTTCTGTGCCGTATAAGCATTTTGTGCCATTTCCTTAAATACTGTCCCTAAATGTTCTAATGCTGGCTCAACAGTGCTTTCCATCCATGCTTTTATTCTCCTAGTACCATACTCATCAGCCTGTAATAATCCTCTATAAGTTTCATGCTGTTGTCCAACATCACCTTGCATAGAAGAATAAATACCTGATAAGTATTCCATATCCTGTCTTCCTACTGTCGTTAATTGGAAAAAAGCCTGATTAAGAGGAAGAGGCTGGACAGGAACTGGAGGAGTAAACCCCTGCCTATACTTTAATAAAGCACCTGGTGCTGAAGAATACTGTTCCCACTCATCTTCTGGTACTGATCCTTCTTCATATAGCCATCTCAGATTAGATGATAAGTTTGCATTGTGAATCATTATCTGATGAGCTTTATTTAATTCTTGTTGTTTACCGACTAATGGAGTAACAGCACTAACGGGAAATGGTGTTCCAGTCCATTGATACATTAATGGAATAATAGGATACTGCGTACAGGGAAGAACGTATTCATACAATATCACATCCCCAATAGAACATGATAAGTTTACACGGGTATCATAAAATTTAACAGATTCTACTAGATTCTTATTAAACTCCGCAGATTCCTGTAAAGCTTTAAATTCTAACTCTGAAACAACTGTGTTCTCAACTCTACTTTCCCTCTCTATAATCTTAGACATGATAACTTGTTCTTGCTGTTGGATGGCATCCTTAGCTTCAGCTTTCGCCTTTTCCATCTCAAGCTTTGCTCTTTCTTCTATCATTTCCCCACGCTCAACAGCCATCATCAAAGATTGTTCTTTTTCTTTTAATCCAACTTCCACTTCCTTCATAAACATTGTTAGCTGTTCTTTAGCTTCTGCCTTAATAGCATCCATCTCTTGCTCAGATGGAGGGACATTCACGAAAATATTATAAAAGGGAACTTTTATCTTTCTATAGACTTCATAATAATCTATTATATCATCCTCTTCCGCTGTCAGAGGGTCATAAGCTTCACCTCCTACATCTGGTTCTTGTATTGTAGTAGAACTTGAAACACTTCTCATGGAGAAAACATTCCCAATCTCTGGACTACCAGAAGCCTTCTTAATCTTTCTTTTCATGTCTGGATATAGAGACATAAGAAACTGCTTAGCTACGTCTTTCTTTATTATCACATAAGCAGCATCTCTGAAGAGAAAATCAGTACTCATCGGATCAACAAATACATCAAAGGGATCAACTCTCTTAAATACAACTTCTCCCATTCCCCTATCCATGTCGGGGTCAACATCTATAAGAAAATACCCTATACTTTTTGTTAAAGCATCTTGAATAACATGAGAATAAAGCGAATGTCCATTAGACTGATGCCAACAATAATCAGCTATATCTGAATGAACAGCTGCCACATCAGTATCACTTCCCTCAGCGCCAACAGCTTGCCATCTAGGATTCTTAGCTGTTACGAAATACTTCATCATCTCAATAACAGGAGTAATCCTATTAATAGTAAAAGTAGGCATTCCTGCATCCTGTAGAGAGGATTCTTCATCAGCAGTTAGTTGCTGGTCTAAATAAAAATCATAAGCTTGTTGTTGTATACTTTGCCACCGCTGACGTTTTGTTCCATTAGCTCTTCTCCAAAGCTCCGCATTAATTTCTGCTTTTTTCTTATCAGAGATTCTAGGCATATTACTCTTCTCCCACTAACTCAAAGTGAACTAAATCATCAAACCTATTATCTTTAACTTCGGTGTCTTGGTCCCAGTCCCCTCCCCATCGGAGTTTTAAGGTTGGAACTTTCTTTTCAAGCCTTGTCGCCATGCCCATAACAAAACCACTAAAGTAATGAAACCTATCACGGTCTTCCCAGTCCACGGGGTAAGGAGCCACGTCCACGGCTCTTGAAGGACTAGCATTATGCTTACCATCAGGATAACGAAGCTTACTTCGTCCCGCGTCATAGGCTTGATTTTGTTCTTTTTCACCTCTGTGCCCTTGTATTACTGTACAATCAAAATGCTTCACTACTTCCTCAAATAACTTCTGCAACTTTATATCACAAGTTGCTAATCTCTTCTTTGACCTTTTCCCGAATCTAGGCATTAATTAAAGTTTCTTATCTTTCAGTACATCCATAATTCTGCCTGATGCGTCCTTATCTATATACTTACCAGAAGAATCATATAGAGCATGTTTTCCATCCCACACATCCACTCCTGCTTTTTTAAGTTTCCCATGAATATCTCCAGCGTTCTTTTCAAAAAAGAACTCCCAAAAATCCTCCGATGTTGACTCCATCCACGCAGTCCCCTTTCCTCCTATATCCCCATAAAATCCTTCATACTCTTTCATGAAATCTGTTGCTGCTTGCGGCAGAAGTTTCCTAAGCCGTGCAGTTTCCTTTTCTGCAAAGTTTAATAGTTCTGGGTCTTGATGACCATCAATAACAGAACCATATGGATTTGGCTGTTGTGGGTTACGCTGATACCCACGATGAAAGTTAGCATTTGTAGACGGAGCTTGATGCCTAGCATGATTATAAATTCCTTCTACATTTCTTCTTAGCATATCATTGTTATACTTGCGAAATAACTCTTCCGCTCTTGCTAACTCTTTCTTAGTATGTTGATGCCCTTGTGCTTTTCGTTGTACCATTTTAAATATCCTTTATTTTGGGAAAATACTTCTTATCATAAGAGCCTTTAACAACGCGAAGCCTGTTCCTGTGTGTATCATCTCCAACAAAGGTTTGCCAAAACGATTTAGCTCCACCTTTATACGTATCAGCATTATCTCTTCCCTGTAGAGTTCTACTCTCCATAGAGGGCAATGATGCCCTAGCAGGATTACTAGTCATTTCATCTCTAGTAGCCACGTCTTCTCTTTCTCTTTTTCTCTCTATCAAGGAGCCGCATAGTTTCCTTTTCTTCTCTAACTATACTTCTTTGTTCCGCTGGCGTCTTTCTTGAAAATCCAACATCCGTAGATACTTTCCTACTTCTCGGGTCTCTTACTGCTTTTACAACCGTTCTCTGTGCTGCCTCTGGAACTCTCTGAGTACCAATCATCCCTTCCTGTGCTCCACCAGCAGTTCTCACGGGTTTATATTTTTCAAATGTTTTAAGTTTTTTCCCTCCACCAAACTCTCTTTCAAGTCGCTTTTGCCAGTTGGCTAATCCCTTCTTAGTCCGAAAAGTTGTCAAATATGTATCAGCAGAAAATGCTTCGGGAACCTCACCCTTGAAAAATCCCTTGCTTTCAGCCTCCCTTAAAAGTTTTCTATAAAAAGGGCCAATCTCTATAGCCTCTCTTGAAATCTTTGCAAGACCCACAGCAGTCCCAGCAAAAGGAACAGCAGCAGCTAAAGACCATAAACTAGGGCCCCACTTACGTTCTTTTGCATATAGAGCTGCATTTAACATATCAAAAGGCATTCCACCAGGTGCTAGACCCAATAAGTCTAATGACCTATGCAAATTCTTTGGAACTCCAGTTTCTGGCATTTATGCTACAATCCAGGGCTTTGCCTTACGAACAGGCTTCACCCATGTCTTTTCTTTCTCGTTTCTCTTCATATTGGGAGCAAATGCGTGAACATTGGCATAATAAAGAGCTTCTATGGTGTCATCATGCGCCATTCTTGGTCCGAATGTAAGCACTTCCCGTACCAAATCAAAGTGATTGTCCCTCAAATGTACAGTACCCATGCTGAATCTTCCCGATAGACCACTATATATACGATTTCTTTTCTGTGCACCCCCTGGTTTTTCAGAAATTACTGCTAAGTCAAATCTATTTAGTCTTCTTCTCTCGTCATTCAAAGATTGGAATATGCTCCTATTCATAGCTACATCTTCAACTGTTGCACTAGTACAATGATACTTATCATAAAGACTAATTATATAATCCACAACACCCTTCTTATTTATGAAATCCCCAGTGAATGATTTTGAACCCACTGTTGGTATACTTCTGTGTCTTTCATATTCAAAGACGTAGAGGTTATTATCTGGACAAATACCCACAACCATAATGACACTAAAATCAGATTCCTTAGTATCAATATCAGTAGCAGGGTCACACCCGATAAATGTATTGATAGGCTTCTTTTCTTTGTCTTGTACGATATAGTTAATCCCATCCTCGTGGTGGTAATAGCCTTGCCAATACCGAACATCTGACCTTTTCCACATCGCATCTTCTTCACTCATAACCTCCATCATGTACTCTTGGTAAAACTTGGAAGACTGACCAGAGTCTCTATAGAACTTTTTCTTTTCTTCTAGCTTTTTCTTACCGAAGAAGCTTGGCCATAAAGTGTTTCCATCTTTGTCAAGAGCTTTGTGCGTAATGACTCTCCAAGAGAATTTTTCTCTTTCTTTAGCTGCTTTTTGATATTGTCCGAGAAGATTATTAATGAAGCTGTCGTAATGTACAGGAGTCCCGTTAACACGGAGCCTACCAGTATGAGGCTCCAAAGCAGGATATACAACAGCTGTAACAAGATTTGCATTTTTAGCCCTCGCATCATGAGTTATTGTGTTTGCTTCATGTTCAAAGTCGTCTAGGATAACTAAGTCATATCTCTTGTGAAGTTTTGCTCCACCTCTAATACCAGAAACATTGCTCTTGGAAATAAGCTTACATCCATTAGATAACTCTATATCTTCTTCCGTCCATTTTGGGCCCCTTAAAGTTCCAAAGTAATATTTCAATTTATCATTGTACTCTAGATGATATTTAACATAATCCATATTTCCTACGCTAAGTTTTTGTGTGGCACTGATCCACCCATAAAACAAAAGGTCATTCCCTGTCTGAAAACAGAAATCTTTAATAATGGATGCTTTTGTAAGAATAGTTTTCCCGTGACCACGGGGAACAATAATAGCTAATTGCTTTACTTGTGAGTCATCTATCGCATCAGCAATTTCATAATGAAATGCTGGAGTTTCACTCCGCATAAAATCATCAGGGAGAAATAATTTACCAAAGGCTATAAGGTCATTCTTCGCTGTCTGAAGAATTTCCTCCGCCTTCGCTACGTTCTGACTGTTGACGTTCATATTTCTCTTTTAACCATTTTTCAAAGTCTTCGGTTTCCCCTTTAAAATCAACATACTGTACTAGCTCATTCTGCTGTATATACAACAACTGATACAACTGGTCAAGTTTAAGGCGATGTGCCTTAAGAGTTCTAATAAGGTCATGCTTTGAAATAGTTTTCTTTCTCTTCATGCCCTACTAGCTCTGGTATTTCCATATGCTCTATAATAGATTTAATCCTCATATACATTACTACATCTTCACTATTACCCTGTATGATTCTCACTACACTTATTTTGTCCGCAATTCTCTTTAATTCAGATATAGACTCACCAAGATTAAATCCTGATGGATCATATTCGTCCTCATCAATTTTCTTTAGTTGGTCCAACAACCAATGCCATCCTTATCAAATTCCATAGTGACCCATCCTGTTCGCACGATTGGATATATGGAATACCTTGCATACTCTGCATATCTCAAAAAACTACCTCCCCTAATATACCACCTTCTGTGCAAAGCTTCCTCATCTCCATCTATACGCATGGAATCTAAAGGCTTTGCATATAACTGATGATTATGCCCCAAGAAAAACACGTCTGCTTCAGAGTAAACCGCAGCCATCTTGTCCAGCTCCAAATCTCCGTTTTTTGCTCCGCTCTTTCCGTGTCCAGAGGCTAGAATCCAATCCTGGCCCTTAACAGTAAGTACCGCATAGCCAGGCATCTTGTAATATGGGACTCCCATGTCTTTTCCAATCATTCTTGATACATCATAATCCAATAAGGAGAGACTTCTCAAATAATCATGATTTCCCCCTCTCACAAATAAACACTTGTCAATAATAGGTCTTATCATATCCATAAAGACTTCATGTTGCTGGTCTGGGGGAATATATTGTCCTCTCTGACTAATCTTGTAGTGAGGTGGTATACATTCTAACAAATCCCCGTTTCCAAACCATACAGCATTGTCATCTTCGTATATTCGCTTTATAGCTTCTGAAAACTTCTTAAAATCAAATTCATTAGCTCCTACATGAATATCAGTCAAACCATGTACCCTGAGAACCTCATCAGACTCATACTTAAATACCTTCCCTGATTCTATTATTTCAGAAGAAGACCCACTATTTTCTAAGGGAACTTGGAAATGTTTATTACACTGCTTACAAGAAAAAACTTGAGAGATTGAATCTCTACTATACTGTTTCCCGTCTTTCGTTACATGATAAGAACTACATCTTGGACAAATCATTTACTTCCTTCAATTCTGGCCGTTTCACAGAATCTAGTTGGCCTGTAGAAAACTCCTGCAACATTCCATATACTCCAACTTCCTGTTTCGGAGTTAGTGGTTTTCCAAGCGTACCTATCGCTTTACCCATCTCTTTTGTTGCTTGTAGCTGAATATTTTCATCAACTGAATTTTCCGCAAGGCATTTTAAATTATTCAAAACATACTCATGGTCTATTCCTAGCTTCTTAGCTATATCCATTACACCACGCTCAATCTCTTTCATCACTCTCTCCTGTTTTAAAAGAACAACAGCCTTAGCTTTTGCTCTGTTATCAGTTGTATGACCAAATACTTGCTTATATGCATCCGTTACCTCTTTTCCAGTTGCAACACTAGTTGCGAATAATCGCTCTTTCCTAGTTAGTGTTTTCCTGTCTTTAATTCGTTTTGAAATATTCTTTCTCTTACCAGAAAAAGTATACCTATTCTTATGCTTACTAAAGTCTGTATCCATAAACGTATTTTCACGATTTAGAAAAGTACCAACTACTGTGCGCACCCAACCTTTTGCATACTTATAATTTTTTCTGTCGTTAGGATGAGTAATCATACTCTTAACTTTCAAAAGCTGAATAATCCTACCATCATCGGATTTTACCCAATCTCCTTCCTCCGCACTTCTCCACTGTGGATTAATTTGTGGTGGGCTGTCTGGTAAGAAATGAGAAATGTGTTCCTCTTCGTTTTCAAAGACAAAATGACGTTTGCCTTTAATTACCCTGTGTTCCAAATTACTCGGGTGAGAGCTGTCTTATTTTAGAACACAAATCGTCTATTAGTCTGTTTACTGGTTCGGGGATAATGTATACAAGCCCATCTATCTCTATGTTAGACATATCGTCTTCTTCAATTTGCTTGAAGACAAGCTTCTCTCCAAAAGCAACTTTCTGCATCTCTTCTAAAATGCGTACTTGTGTCTCTGGAGGAAGTTTTGAAAGCTCTGTCATCTCTACTGCCATATCAGACTAAAGTTAAGCAAGATATAGATACTAATCTTCTTCTTTCTCTCCCCCCCCTATGGTCCCCCCCCTCTCACTATCATCCGTACCACCTGGCACAGGGGAAGGCTTTACCTGTTTTTCTAGATTTTCCAAGTCCTTAACTCCTGTAGCTCCTTCATTTCTTGCTACATCCCGTAACCTAACCATACCATCTTCTACTCTAGGGGTCATAATGTTTCTCCTTGCTAATGTGGTAATATATGACTGATTGCCCAAGTGTGTCAAGGAAAATGTGACTAATGATATATACCCAACTTGCCCGCAATAGGGTTAGAAATGGGATTTCAGAAATTCCATTTTGAGTTGGATTTCATTAACCAAACTACGGAGGTTCAAAAATGACCATCAAACTACTCAGACAGATTCCAGGTACTAACTCCAGAGTGATGCTTGACTACGAGTGTTCAAAGGGTGACGAGTCCGGAGACTACTTCGTCAACGCACGTACCACTCCAACAGTATTCATCTACTCAGAGGATGAGTTGGTAGAGGAAATGGCAAAGTCCAAAGTGTACCAGACCGAGGAGCGGACTCCATTGACTCAAGAAGACCACGATCATCTGATGGCAAGAGTGGAACAAGCATAGTTGGAGGGGGGAAACCCCCTTCAATCTCCACTTAGTTATAAAAGCAGGTAAAGTCCGCAAGGTAGGGATGATACACGGGTGATAGCGTTGTATTCAAACTACGCCTGCTACTATTATGGTATAAAGTGGCTCTTATTAGACTCATGTGTTATCATGTAAGACGTATGTAATCGTATTGATAGCATTATGAGCATAGAGCCACATACTACCATTATATGCTATTATAGTATTAAACTTGGGCTTACACATAAGGAACAATTATGATTGACCTAAAGCACGAACAAAACATTAGTATAGAGCTTGAACAAAAGCATGAACAAGAGAAGCCTAAGCGTGATGATGACAGTTTTGCAAGAGAAGTCAAGCATCGTGAAGATAGACGTACTATCTATTATCTAAGAAATGGTAAACAATGCAAACGAGTACTAAATGCATCAGGATACTCATCCAAAGCTGAAAGAGTGATAGATGTAGTTGAGTATATGAGTCAGAGTAATCCTAATAAGATTAATATGAAGATGATGAAAGGATTTAAACTAATGGAGGATAATAATAATGAGTAACTGGCAAATTCTAGAACCATTTCTTATCTTCTTCGGAGTAATAATGATTATGATATACTCAATACTATTTGCTCCAGAACTATCTAACCTATTACATAGAATTATAAAGTTTACACTAAAGTTCTTTTGGGCAGTCGTAAGGAGTAAATAAATGTGGGACAAGCTAGTAAGTGACGAAGAACATAGAAGACTATTAAGAAAGTGTGGTCTTCCAGTGTCTATTGCTGACCATCCTAAATCAAGAGAAGAGATTGAAGATATATATCCACATTTAAAGATGTCAGACGCAGAAAAAGAGGTAAGAAGGATAGTAAATGAGGAGTATGGAGTGAACAAACCAATAGAAAAATGTAGTGCTTGTATTGAATTAGATAGTTCTATAAGCACTCCGTGTCAATGTCTTTGTTGTGATCCTGATGGTACAAGATATATATGTTATTGTGATGAAAAAATTTAAGAACAATAAAGAACTATATGAATGGGAGTCTACACACAATAAGATGAGAATATATAAATACTACAGACCAATTCGCATAGATATAATGCATAGAGGAGACAATGAGTATAGACAGTTTTGGTTTGATATTACTATTCTACTCTTTGACTTTGGTTATGCTATAAACTGGTGTGTATCAGGTGAGCTAACTAAAGGTGTGAAGTATGTGTCATTGTTTGCTGCTATTATAGACCCTTTTAGCTTTACATCACTTGAATATGGACTATATGGTGAGATAGAGCATAAACATTTTTGGCGATGGAGTAAGAGGATAGATAATCACAGAAGAATAAAGAAACAAAGGATGGCACTATCATGATTGAAGTAAAAGGACTAGAGGTAATTGATTTAATAAATGAAATGTATGGAGTACTTCCAATGACTGAATCCCTAACATATGACCAATTAAATGATTGTTTGACTGCATATAGAAAAGGATATAAAGCAGAGTGTGATAAAATAGAATCATTACAAGAAGAAATCAGTAATCTAAGAGATGATATAAATAGTTTCAGAGCAACTATCAGAAAACGTAACGACCATCTCTTATTTATCCAAGACCACCCGATAAAGTACTGTATTTCTAGATTATGGAACAAAGTCAAATTAGCATAAGGAGATAATAATGAACAAAGATGAAGGATGGGTAACTAAAGACGAAATTATTGATACTATTCTTAAACATACGAAGAAACCTTATAAACCTTATGAAACTCAGGTTGGGTGGCCTCATGAAGAGAGTCCAATTAATAATGCATATGAGAATGGTCCACCTCATTGGCATAGAGATGGTGAGGCTTTAATGAGATTTGATACTTGTATAAGAGTACTTAAACAGCATAAGCGACAGTATTGGTGGTATAGAGTACTTGATTGGTTGGGGTTAGTATGAACAAAAATAAAGGTCTTGACTTTGCGGCTCATAAAACATTCATGGGTGCTTTAAAACACATTATTGATTTAGCTGTTGCAGGACAAGCATACTTTGATCCTATATATAGTGAACACTGTACTCTTGAAGGATGCTATGAATGTGAACATGGCATAAAAGAGAGAGAGAAATTGGACAAACAAATTAATATAATAAAAGATTATCTAAAGGTGGAATTATGAACGTCTGTGAACTATGTCAAAAGAACCCGTGTGAATGCGCAGATAGATTTGGTGGTGATACTGGTATAGATGCTGATTATTTATATCAACATAACCAAATAAACGAAATTAGTATAGAAGAAGATATTCTTAAAATAATGACAAAGATAAGAGGAGAAGACAATGATAGCCGTTGAAAAGAAATCCACTGATGAGAAATTAGATGCTATTTGGGATGCTATAGAACATTTAAGACAAACTAGCTTAGATATAGAACGATTGTGGAAAGCTATATTTGAAGCTGATGATAGACTAGATAAATGTGAATCAGCAATAAGAATATTTAAGAATATGTTAAAGGATGCTAAAGTTCCCCCATTTGATCTAGTAGACAACCCACTTAGCTCACGAAGACAATATGTATGGAGAGATAATGTTAAAAACTATGTACATGATACTGTTATAGTAAATAACATCATAGACCACTTTGAGCAGAGCGGAATGTTAACAATAGAAGACTTTGATGATATATGTATACAAGCTAAAGAAGAATGGAACCAACATAAAATAGAAGGGGGATGAACTGAAGAAATCTTAATACCCCCCCCGTCAATAGGAGAAAGAAAATGAAAAATAATAGACTAAACAATGATGGCACAAGAGATATGTCAATCAGAATAATTGAACATCTAATATCTAAAT
>CALBXV010000535.1 GCA_937890045.1 uncultured archaeon | reverse complement strand
CCATCACTTTGAAATAATTTACCACTTGTTTGTACCGTTCCACCACTTGTAGAAATTGTATCACCTGTTATTGAAACACTACCACCTGCCGTTCCAGTTCCAACTGATGATGCGGCCATATCCACTAATGTGGTTGTGGATGGATACATTGGATTAAACAATCCTGTAATCTTTGTAGATACTTCAAATGTAGAATCTATCAAATAAGGAACACCACTCAAACTTCTTGAGGTTGCAGTTAATGCTTTATGAGTTGTACCAACATCTGCCAATGAATTAGTTCCAATATCTGAATCTATTTGGTCTATTGGTGCCCAAAATCTATTTTTTGCAGTTCCACTTTTAAAAGTATATACTGATTGAGAACCACTCTTAATCCCTACTGCCAAATCATGGTATCTATAATAACCACTTGAAGATACACTTGTAAAACTACCCGAAGTAGCATGCCATTTTCTTGATAGAGAACCACTCATTGTAGAAATTCCACCAACATTCTCAAATTTTCCATCTTGGTATGCTGCTGGTATAACTGCTGGGTTTACCGTGTTCATTTTTGCCAACTCCACACCATTAGTTGTTCCAAAACTTGTCAGAGTTTCATCATAATAAGATTGTGTGGTAAATTTATTAGACGACTCATCTGGTGATGTATTTGATGAAATATCACTAAAAGATTGTGTTGCCACTATTCTAATTCCAAATGTATTTGCATTTCCACTTGATAATGAACCCAACCCAAACAATTCTGAATCAACTGATGAAGATGCTTGTGATGAACCTGCAGAATTAGAATCAAAATCTACATAATGTGTTCTACCATTATCGTGATATACTGAAATACCACTAAAAATTGTGGCCCCAACACTCGTCCATCCTTTGTGAACCAAATAATTTAAAGTTGTGTTACTTACAGAAGTATAATTTGTTGGTAAATAACCATTAATTGAATCTGTTGAACCTAAACTATTCTCATTTGTATCAATACTATTATAATACTTGTTATTTGGTACTGTATCTGATACATCTAAAGAATGACTTAATATACCAGACATAAATCTTAAAATTTCACTCACATGAGTGGTATTATCAAAATTCTGAAAATAACTACCACTTAATCCATTATCCCAAGTATTGGATGTTGGATAACCAGTTTGCATATTATTACTGTATATTGCGGTTGATGAAGTTAATGGTGTGTTTACTTTTAAAGTTGAGCCTGATATAACTGCTGACCCAGTTACACTTAAACTACCTGTAAATTCATGTCTATCATCTAATGTATCACCAAATATATGTGAACCACTTGCAAAACTTTGAGTTAAATAAGTTACCGATGAAGAAACTATATAGGTTTCGGCTATTATATCTCCAGTAACTCTCATATCTCCCAATACTCTACCACCGAGAGTTAAATTATCAGATAAATTAAAAGAACCTGTCATTTCATGTTCATTATCTGATTTTAGTCTAAATTTTACATTAGAATCAGTTTCACCATCTATTCTAAAAATTATTGTACTATTATTTCCATCATCATCTATATCTGCAGACATTGAAAAATGAGTATTTTTAGTATTTATATCACCTGCTGGTATCCAAGCTGCTCCATCATATATTTTTACAATTGAATCTGCAGTATTGTAAAACATCATACCTTTTGAATCAGTAGTCATTCCAGTTGGATCAGAAGAACCTGATGGTAACATCATACCTTTCTTATCACCAAGTAGAACTGTAAGTGACGCAGATTCGTGTGCTACAGCAGTTCCTACATTAGAACCAACTACTACTTGTTCACTTATAAATGATTGGTTTGATCCAGATAAGTTAAATGAACCAGTAAAATTGTGATCAATCTGTCTGCTGTGCAAAAGTGCCATATTCTTCTCGTTTTATTCGTTCCCAATACATTTTCATCCCTTTAGAAATATGTTTCTTGTGTTCAATGGTTTTAGGTTGTTTCAATTTCTCAATCGTATCCATTGAAACTTTCCTATCTAATTGGGCACAGGACTTACAAACGGCATTGTTTCCTACAGCTCGGTCAAAGGCGTCTTTTCTCGTATACGTAATCATTTTACTACAATCGGGACACTTTCTATTTTTGCGGTTCTTCCAATGGCGTTTTCTCATATCATTAATAAATATCACTTAACTGAAATAGTAGAAGAATAGTGGAAAATAAATAAAAAAAAGCTTGACTTATATAGCTTTTATGTTGTATATTTAGGTATGATTTGATAGACATATTGACTAATTGAAATAAGCTTCCCTCCCGTAATAGCGAGGTGTAATCAGGGAACGGGTGATACCGACACAAAATCACTTGAATGTCGGTATTCTTCATAAACAATAATAGTAAAGGAAACAATATGTCTAATAAAAAATATACTATACAAACTACCATTTATAAGAATGGTGAGTTAATAGAATCAACAACTGTTAGTTATCCAATTAAATTTGAAAACAAACATAAGTTGGTTGACGTTATACATCTTATGATTAAAGGTAAGAGGAGGAAATAAACATTACAAGGGAAGATTAATTTCTTCCCTTTTTTTGTGCTTTAAACTATAAGGGTTGATATTATCAACGCTATGCGGTTGATAAAGCTATGTCAAGTGGGTAGTATTACTAACCACTTGAAAATAATTAAAAAAAGGCTTGACTTGTATAGTATTTTAGTGTTATATTTGGGTAGTTAATTAAGGGAATAAAAATGAGTTTTAAATTTATTAATGGAATCACACCAAAAGTAGTCAAAAATGACTTTGATGAAGCTTTGGATAATCTATTAGAAAATATTCATTTAGATTATGTAAAATGGTGTAATGGAAATCCTATAAGGGAAGATGAACTATCATTAAAACCTGGTAGGAAATTTATTAAAATTATACGAGATAATTCAGTTTGGGGATTTGTTGCTAAAAAGGGTGGTGTTCATAAAGGTATTCCATTTAAAACTGGAGATGTATTTAAAGCGGCTAGTTGGAGTTCACCCGCTAAACACGTGAGAGGTTCTATATTCGATACTAATACTGATTGGTTTGCTTGGACTGGACCCAATTATTTATAATTAAGCGTTAAATTTACCGTGAGCGATAATTTCGTCATCACTCTCTAATACATAACCTATAGAATCCACATCTACTTTTAATAAAAATTGAGAACCACTTTGCTCAATTTCTAATGCATCGTGTTCCATATATTGCCCATTTATAAAAAATACATAATCATCTTCACTCGTTGCAGTAATTCCTGTTGGGGCTGATGCTGATGTGGCTGAAAAACTGGCCGTGGCATATCCCGTAACCTCACCTACTGTTGCCGCGGTTAAAAATGATGAAGCTTTCTTAACATAAGATTTTCTCAAATAATCTAATCTATGTTGTACATATATTTTTGAAGTAGAAGCATTATCTACACTTGCAGTAGCAGGTAATCCTAATACTTCTCCACCACCACTAAATGTTAAATCGGCGTTACTCCCCATAGTAGAAGATGCCAGTGAAGTAATTGTTTTGTTTGTTAATGTATCGGTAGTGGATGAACCAACTATATTGATATTACTACCAGCTGCATTATCTATAGCCCATCTTGTTTCAGATTGATCCCATAGTAATTGTGCATTAGTTCCACCACTTCTACCAACTCTCAGTCCAGCATCAGTTGCAGTTAATGCAGTAGAACCTGTAAAGTTTATATCAACAATAGGATCTTCAATTGAAATCGTGGATTGATTAAATACACTTGAAGTGCCTTCGACAATTAAATCTCCCCAAATTTTTACCGAACCAGTTGGGTGTCCTAATGGATTTATTTGTAAAACAAGATTTGAACCATAACTTCCAGTAGAATATATGTTTCCACCACCAGATTGTTCTACTGCATCATATAAATATAAATTTTTTCCTGCAACATATCCACTGGTACCGGCATCAAGTGATCCAGTACCAAGTTCATCTGCAGTAAAAGTATCCCATTCAATTTCATATAATCCTGTATCAGAATTAATTACTTCAGTAGTTCTTAATGTTTGTCCAGCTACTGTTGCTGCTTTTGCTTGTCTTGATAAATCTATTAATGCCATTATATTATTTCCGTTTGAAATTCAAGTTGTATCTCGTCACCATCTTGTAAAGTAATCCCATATAGCTCTCCATTTAATAAATAACGTTTCCGTATATGTATCTTTCTATAATTAGTAGCAAAATACCAATCTACTCCTGAAGTATTCGTCCAGGGAGTTTTATTAGTTTGTTGAATTCCATTTACTTTCACTCTCATTCCCATTGCAGTTGCACTATATCCAGAGGATATCCCTAAATTAAAAGTTTGATATGTTGACGCATTTGTCTCTATATCACTATATCTCAATTCTCTTCTATGTCTTTGTATAAATCGTATAGCATCTCTATAATGTAATACATGATGTAAATCTGTAGCTCTAGCATTTCTCATATTCATCGTAAATGGCATCTTATCTTGTCTACCATCTTTTAAACTCCCCGATAAATTACTATAAAATTGTAATTGGTCTCCACTAAATACCGATTCACTTACTGGAGCGGTATATTTTCTTGTTGAACCTTTATATCCTTGTAATTCTGTTATCATGGTGCGGTTGTCAATACATATTTTATTACTACATCATCTGCTTTATCTATATTTATTCCCACTCCACCAGTATATAATTTATTAATTGCTATTTTACCGTCTGCAGTAGAACTAATATAAAAATCATAATCAGTAGTTACTGTTGTTTGATTTGATGGGTTACTTGATAAAAAACTCCCATTTATTGATACATAAACAGTACCCGAATATAATTCTCTCTCACTCGGCACAGTAACTTGATATATTTGTTTCTCTGGAGTAGCCTCTGTCTCTAATGAATGTGATTGAGATCCACTAAAACTACTCTGTTTTTCCGTCATAGATGAGGATACAAATCCATAAGTCATTACTGCCAATGAATCTCCACTTGAAGTTGGTTCTCCATCAAACCTCATAACATAAAAAGTATCTCCACCAAATGTGTTTGTAAATTCTAAATCTCTAGTTTCTTGTCCTACCGCACTTCGAGCTCCTCGTATAAAATCTGTAGCACTCCCTAATCCACTTGGTACTCCACTTGAAAGCTTCCCACCAGTCAATGTTACAGTTTCTGCTCTTTTATCTGGTGCATACATACGTGAAAAACTTAAATCTGTTTCATCGTTTATATTAACTCTAGCTGGTGTTAAGTATTTTCGAGTATTTATATAATTGTTAAATGCTTCAGGTATCAAATATCCTCTAAAATTAAATGTGAAAGAAGTTTTAATCATTCTTTCATTATCTGCCATCTCTGTAGCATCTTCAAAACTTTCTACATTAACTTTAAATTTAAATTTTCCAGGTTCTCCCCAATATGCCCCATCACTATATTGTATTTTTTCAATAATACTATTCATTTGTTCAATATATGCCGTCCATATAATACATTCATAACTCATAGTAACATAATCTGGGACTGCTACATTGTATAATTCTCTTTGTGGTAAAATTCCTTTCTGTGCTGAAAATTTATCATATCGATTTTCTTGAGTGTATTTTTTCTCAAATGTATAAAATAACTTTGGGTCATTAGCATCTAATTTATCTACTGCCATAGTTTCATCTTTTGCAATAGATGTACGTCTAAATGCAATCAATGGTGTTATTAATTGTCTTTTATTATCTCTAAGGTGTCCATTTTTTTGTATAGTTTTCCATCTTTCTGGATTAGCATACATAATAGGAACTTTTATTTCCTCTCCTTGTTCTACTACTGTAGGTGAAATAGTCTCTTTAAAATAATACATAATTGCGGCATCGTGATCCATCAATGTAACTTCTACATTTTTCTGCTCTAATTTATCACGACGACGTGCCTCTCCTCTATTCGGTGGAGGAGTGGTATAAATATATCGTTGTGACCTTGGTAATGGTTTTAATCTAGCCACTAATTACTCCGTATTCTTTCAATTTGTAAATTACTTTTTCTAACAAGAAATGCGTTACACACAACCGAAAAGTTACTATCTACTTGTCCACCAACTAACTGATTTTCATTCAAAGAAGCTATTTCCCAATGTGCATAATTCCAATCAATTATATCACCAATACTTGTAACTAATGGTAATCCTACTAAATACTCTCTTTCAAATGAAAATGTTGCAGCTTGTCTTAAATCTGGTCCAAATTCATCTGTGTTAAAATCAAAATCTTCAGCTGAAACTAATGAAGGTAATTGAACACCTGGTAGATAAATCTTTCCTGCAGATGCTTCACCATATAAATTAGTTGTTGTATTTTCAACTGATAAACGAAATAACTTGACAAAAGTATTGATAACTCCATCTCTATTATCACGTGGACTACCAAGTAATTCTTTATTTACAGTTTCAAAAAAGTTTCTGTCTGTTTGACTTAAAAATCTTGAAGCCATATTTCTATCCTATAAAAATTGGTATTGGAACTTTATTTAATTTCTGCTGTAGGAATTCTGATTCCTCTTGGTCTTTTTC
>CALBXV010000534.1 GCA_937890045.1 uncultured archaeon | reverse complement strand
TCACCCTTGTGAAATAGATGAGGTCTAAAATTTGTCGTTATTAGTATGTGTACCTCTAATGCTCTTTTTTTCAAGAGAGTATACCGGAATTACTCCAACTTTTTGTAAATACTCGCATACTTCTTCTAATTTATCTTTAAAACCTTGTTGAGTCCACCCATCATTTCTGTTATCACCTGCTTCAACATACCATCTCTTTATTTCTTCTAATACTGTCATTTTAAATTCCTATGTGCTCTTTTATTTGTTCTAATAAAACTTTGTCACTAATAAGTCGTTCAATACATCCAGATTTTCCTTGACCTAACAGCTCTTCATTAAAATAATACCAAGTCCCTCTACGACTTATAATATTTTTTTGAAGACCAACTTCTATTAAGTCTGATTCAATAGAAAATCCACTGTCATAATACATATCTAATTCTATTGCTTGATTAGATCGTCCAAGTAAATTCTTATTAATACGAACTAATATTCGTTCTCCTAAGGTTATTCCTTCATCCTCAATCATACCTACACTTTCTGTCTTTAATCTCAGTGTAGATCTACTAGCAACTGATCCTATGTTAGTTGGGATCTTTTTAGTAGTTCCTATATGATCTCTAACTTGATTTAACAAAATCATGGCTGTATTATGCTCTCTAGCACTTGTGAGTAGCTTTGGGATAGCCTGTGCCCAGAATCTTCCCTGAAGACTTTTATATGACTCAGTAAAATCTCTATCAAGTTCTACCTGAGGTAATGAACTACAGACTGTGTCAATGACCACTAAAGGTACGTGTACCTCTGCTAATAAATTAGGAACAAAGTCCATTATTTGATCAGCAGAAGTTGGAAACATCACAATAAGTTTGTCTTCATTAATTCCTAATTTCTTTACATATGTAAAATCAAACATATGCTCTGAATCAATATATAATACATCATGTCCTTGTCTATGGGCTGCTGCTATTATCTGAAGAGCTAACGAGGATTTACCTGTTCCAGACATTCCATAAACTTCAGTTACATGCTTTCTAGGAATACCTCCTCCTAGTATAATATCTAGTGAAGCTAAATCTGTTTTAATAAACGATAATGTTTCCCTTACATTAGATAAAATAGAAGACTTTAAATTATTAGATAATTTATTATAAATGTTTGTTGTAGATAAACCCATTAGGTATAATCAACAGCTTCCAAAAAATCTTTCATTAAATTCTGTTCTATCATATTTTTATATACAGTTTTTGGTATCCCTCCCCCTATTTTGTGTTCAGTACCATCACTGTGCATAAATAAACTGCTTTGTGCGCTAGATTTAGATAAAGGACTATTACTTAATTCTCCATCTAAAGATAAAGCAACAGCTTCAAAGGCTGCATTAAATCCTTGATCATGAAAGAAATATGTTTCCATTTCATCATCTTTCCGTAATCCCGAATACTTAGATTTATCTACCTTGATTCTCATTTTATATGCTACCTTTTCATCATTTATTTCCAAATCATCCTTAGAAGCATTTCTATATAATTTAAGATTAAGAACATTAAAATGTGCAAGAGCATTACCTCCAGCCATACCTGGAAATCCTCCAGCATTGGTAAGCTGTATTCTCTGCTGAGCTATAATAATTAAGCTAGTTGCATACTTTCTAAAATAATATCTAACTCGTG
Source organism: uncultured archaeon (assembly GCA_937890045.1). The sequence continues at coordinate 3,068 of CALBXV010000534.1, read as the reverse complement.
GAAACCACTGTGATAACTTACGGGGTTTTAAAGCAATTGTATCTTCATCGATATCTTTCTCTTCTCCAAGTTTATTTCCTTTTCCTTTCTTATGAAGAGATCCTTCAGGTACTGCAGCATCCAATGAATCAAAAATTACAGCGTCAATAACGCCTGCTTTTGTAATTTGTTCAATAGTATCCAGCCCTCTTTCTAAAGTTTCGGGCGCAGTGTATCGAAGTTTATCAATATCTACCCCTAGTTTTTCAGCCCACTCTGAATCAAAACTTTGTTCATAATCAACATAAAGAACAGTTTTATTCTGTCGTTGGTAGGCAGCGGCTAGCATTAAAGCTGTACTTGTCTTTCCTACTGAGGGTGCTCCTTGTAGCGTCATAATGCCGCCTTTAGGAAGCCCACCTTGAGTCCAGGAATCAAATAAAGGATATCCGATAGCTTGAGTTTGTATTAATCTAAACTCCTCTGGTAGCTCTGTTGCTTTCCCAACTACCATCTCGTATCCTTTTTTCTCTGCTTTCTTTTGTTGTTTATTTAGCAAAGCATCCAAAGCATCTAGCTTTTCTGCTTCGCCATTTATATTTTCCATATTTTTCTCCAAAACTTAGATTTTTAAAACCTGTTTGTTAACCAACCATTGTTCGTCCCTAAATCGAGACTAGCTAACGGTTGGTAGGAATAGTACTATGTACAGAGTCTTGTATAATCTCAACTAAAAGCTTTAATAATGAAATATCCATATGAACTAAAATCTCACTTTCTGAGTTTCTAGTAACAAATACTGGATCCAATCCTCTACGTGATAACTGAGTTTTTGCCTTTTTCCATTCTGTTCCTGGAACTGAATGTGATTTACCGGCTTTATCTTTACACTCAAATCCAAGTTGGATTAAAGAGGATACAGAAAAAGACTTTGGTCCGACATCTCCGTCTCCACGTAAATTGCCAGATCCTGGATGTGTTCGCAGATTTAAGATATCTGCGAAAGTATCAACTACTATATCCTCTAGAATTTGCTTAGACACTGGGGAATACCCCAAAGGATATTCTATAATCTATACTACCAACTGTGCCATTACATTCAATGTCATCAAGATACAGGTTCTCATCCTCATCCACTTTGGATTCAAATTCAAGAGAAACCTTTTTGCCGTTGGTACTATTTAGTATATTAAGCTTTCTAAATAAAGAAATACTACTCTCATGTCCAATATCAGCTAAATCCTCAATATCTTTATCTGTCTGGATCAGTACCTCCGTTCTTGTAGAAGTACTGGAAAGACCTTCAGATAAAAGAACTAAAGTATCATTATCTTTTATTTGTAACTCAAATTTTCCATCCGTTGAACTGCACTCTACGCTCTGAAGAGCTTGGGCCATTTCATCTACAGACCAACTTAGATTTCTAATATCTTTAGTATCCGAGACACTTGTAGTTTCTAGATCCTCTTTTAGCTCCTCATATGTATAAGGTGGATCAGTATGGAGTACTACAGCCTTTAATCTGTCATCCCCATCCTTCATTACAAGAAAATACTCATCATCAGTAGTTGATAGAGTAATTTCCATTTCACCAAATCCTTGAAGTTTCTTTAAAGCACTTCCCCTAACTGTTACATCAAACTCATCAATATCGTCGGGAAGTTTATATTCAAAAGTACTGATTATGTCTCCATCAGTTGTGAATACAATAACTTTATCCTCTTCTCCTAGTATTTGAACATAGTCCTGAGCATCTTTTTTAGTATTAATAAACTGTGAAGACATTTTTATTAACTGCTCTAATGCTTCAGAATTTACAGTTGCTACTTCTACTAGATCTTCGAACTTTTCTAGTTCAAAAGCATCTAGAGGAACTAGCTCCGCTTTACCAATAAGCTTAGTACCCAACTTAATGGTTAGAGTTTCGTCATCTTCTGTTTCGGAAAAGTCAAACTCAAATTTATTTCCATTATCTTCTAATTTAGAGTATCTAGTTAAAACATTGTAATCAATTAATGCCTTTACAGGTTCATCGATTGAGAAATCATCATCTGTTTCAATAGCTACTACTGTTTTAGATACAATAGAATCTCCTTGAATTTGTACCATTGCTTCCGAATCCGAAATTGTCTCAAAATACATAAGCCCAGAATCTTGTTTTGCACTTGCCTGTGTTCCTACAGAACAACTTACATATCCTAGGCAGCTTTTTAAAGCACTCCCGGTTATTTTAACAACAGCCATATTATCCTCCTGCTATTTCTTTTATAGTTTCGTAATATGTATTCATTATTTCTATAACTTGTTTATTTAGCTTAGAACGATCCAATGATTCATTAAAATCGTGTAGCTCATTTACAGAAATAACTGAATAGCCTCTTTCTCGTAATTCCTTAATAATTAGGGGGCCCGCCTCTGTATCTAGTGCCTCTTCCTTAGAAATGTGTTTATTCGTAGAAAAAGCCATAATTAAGTGATCTAAAGAACCCTTAATATAATTAAAGATATTGTCGGTATTAACCTCCATTAGAAGGGTAGATCTGTATTAGATCCTTTTGCGGGTGGTTTAGCTTCTGTAGATGTAGACACAGAATCACCAGTTTTATCCCTAGGTGGAAAAGGTGCTTCAATATTATTTACGATAACATCTAAATTATTATAAGTCACTCCGTCTACTTCTCTTTTACTAGTTTCTAATCTGCCATCGATGATAACAAACGCTCCTTTTTGTAAACGCTGGACAAACCCTTCCGTGGGCTGCTTGCGTAAAAAACGAGTAAAATTTATCCAATTCACTTTATTTTGTCCTTCGTCTTTATTAGACCAACCATAGTTATCTGCTATAGTTCCCTTCAGAACAAAAAGTCCTTTGGATGTTTCTGTTATTTTAACATCTCTAGTAAGATTACCTCGAACATTAATTGCATTCATATTATATTCTCCTTAATATGTATTTATTTTTTTTCTCTTTTTCTAATATCAAACAATGTTTCTTCAAGAATTTCATAAATATCTTGATTTACTCCATCAAATCCATATCCATCTGTTTGGTCAATAATTTTATTCCATTCTTCATTTTTTACTATATC
>CALBXV010000533.1 GCA_937890045.1 uncultured archaeon | reverse complement strand
ATCCAATCCACATAATCTTCTGGATATGATTGTGTATAATGAAATAAACATTCTTCACTCAAACATAAATGTCCATTAGCAAATCCTGGTGGAACTAAAACACTCAAATGATTTCTCTCTGATATAATAAAACTATCCCACTTTAAATAATTTTCGGATTCTGGTCTGTTATCAACTACAACTAAATAAATTTCTCCCCACACACAAGTAATATGTTTCCAAGTTACATCGTCGCCGTGTAATCCCCTCAATACATCTTTTCTTGAACGAGTAAATTTAGATATTTTTTCTTTTGGTGTATCATATGTTGATTCCCAAAATGTCCACATTTCACCACGATAATCAAACCAGGAATCTGGCTGAAAGATTTTAACTTCAGGAAATACTTTTGAAGTTTTTATTTCTACTTTAAATTCACTCATGTAACTTTCCTGTCCTTTAATTCTTTATATAACTTTTCTGTCCATATTTTATGTCCATCTACACTTGCATGTTCACATTCTGTAATCGCCTTTTTAAAACCAATCTTATTTTCGATATGAACCCTAAACCTATCTCGCAGAAAATATTTTGTATTTATTGTTTTATAAATTTCAAAGCCACCATGTGGATAAGAATCTACAATCATTCCGGCTCCCCAAGAAAAGAACATAAGATATTTTATATTGTTTGAATCAAAAAATGAAGTAAGTAATAAAATTTGATTTTTTAAATTATGATGTAATGTAACATCATTTAGAAAAGTAGTTACATATTTCTTCCACCATTTTTTATCCCCAAAAATATTGTTGTCCATGTCCTTGGCATTCCATTGACACCAATTATTATCAACTTCATCCCAATATTCCATTCGTATAGGCTCAATAAATCCCAAAATAACCAAAACCTCATCCCATTTATCTGGATTATTATCAAACCACTCTATCGTTGTCCTAACCATTCTATCATTACTACCACCACCTTCAGATTCATTTATCTCAATAAGACCCAATTTATCAGATAATAATTTAGACCATCTTTGGTCTTGGAGAATCCCCGTTTCTTCATCAAATTTGACTCCTTCAGTCCAACTCTCTCCGTTTGCATATAAATATTTTAAGTTACTCATAATACTTCCCGCCAATACTCTAACAAATCATCACATATTTCATTCAATCCTTTTGTTGGTTTCCAACCAGTCTTTTCTCTAAACTTTGTACTATCTGGTATCTGTAATGTTATATCGGTTGGTCTAATTCTTTTTGGATCCGGTAATTTTATAAAGGACTCTGGATTTTTAGATTTAGAAATCAACACATCTAAAGCGTCACCAATAGTACAAGTTTCATCGCCCCCTATATTATAAACTTCACCATAATCACATTTATTTACTGCTAACCAATAGGCGTGAACAGCATCATCTATGTGATTATATGTTCTAACTGAATCTAAATTACCATGATGTATTTCATACCAATTACCTTCCCTACCAAAATCTTTTTTCTTTTCATGTTCAACAATTTGATGTGCAAATGATGATAGTGCAAATCGTTTTCCTCTACGTTTACCTTCATGAGAAAACATACGAGTTATTATAACTTTCATATCAAATGCTTTGTGATAATATTGAGACATTAAATCATGTCCAACTTTTGATATTGAATATGGGTTAGCTGGTCTGATATAATTATTTTCTGTTATTGGAATTTCATCCTCGGTTGGTATTCCATACACCTCTGATGATGAACAACTCAATATAATAGGATTACATAACTTTCTCTCTTTAGCTAAACGTAATTCTTCTAATAGATTTGTAGTTCCTATAATATTTGTTGTTAGGGTACTAACTGGTGTAAGAAAACTTGATTCTGGAAAGCTTTGTGCGGCAAAATGATATACAATATCTGGTTTTGATATTTTTATCATTCTAGCAATACTACCTCTATCTAATATATCACATTCTTCTAATATAACTCTATCATCACCAAATAAATGTATGATATTATCTTCTTTACTTCTCCACCTTCGAGTGGCAAAGATTTCTACATCTGGAATATTTTTTAATAAATAGTCAGCCATGTGACTACCGACAAAACCTGTAATACCTGTTATTAAAATTCTCATCTATATTTTTCCTTATAGAAAGAATATAACTTGTCTGCCCATTCTATTTGAACTTCTGCATTTGGATGATTACATTCCGTTACTCTATTTCTAGCACTACCCAAAAATGGTTCTTTATAAAAATAATCAAAATTAACCAATTCTGCTATTTTACAAGTTTTATCTAAAAATCCATGTTCATTAATATCACCTTCAAAGAAAATATATTTAATATTGTTAATTTTAAAAAATGATTGTAACGATATAACATATCTCCAAGTTATTTCTGATGATGTTTTATTATCAGGAGTATAATTAAAATTTATTTCATCTTTATCTACTGAAGTATCTCTTTCGTGGGAGTTCCATGCGGTATGACCATCATGTCCAAATTGAGCACCAAACCAATTACTCTTATTACCATAATCATCGCTCCAAGTTCTATTTACCCAAATTTCATTTCTAACTGGATATGATAATTGTAATACAAATAAAGTATCTTTTAATTTATCTTGATTTTCAGAAATCCAATCAAATGTAGTTCTGGATATTCGTTGATTAGAACAACCACCTTCTGATTGATTAATATCTTCTGCATTAAACTTATCGGCAAGAAATTTAGAATATCGTTCTTTTTCTGGATTATCTAAACCACAACCTTCGGTGTAACTGCAACCATTACTATACACATATTTTATATTGTCCATAAAACTAAAAATCCTCTGGTTAAAGAGGACACTATTTAAAGTGCCTCCGTGTTTATAGTCATTTTATTGTGGTTGGTTAGGACTTTCAGGGTTGTTTACCCGAGTTAGTACCACATGACTTCATATATAAATATCTCACAAATAAATTACAAACATATTTCTTTTATTAAAATATCATCTATATCATTTATATACTTTTTTAAATGTAAAAAATTATGTACTAAAATATCTTTAAATTGCCAAAATATTCTATCCACTTCAGTTATAGGCATCTCACTAAACTTTTTTATTTCCTGAATAACCATATCCATTCGTTTTTCACTATCTTGTTCATTGTCGTAATCTTCATTTATTATTGGTGAAAAAGTTTTAAATCCATAGCTTTTTAAAGTTTTCAATGTTTCATATTGTCCTACTATTATAAAAGGTTTTAAACATGCAAAACTTTTATATACTTTTTCGTCTAAATATACACCCTTATTGTCATATTTTGCCATAGTAACCACATCAATATATGAATTAAAATATAAAGGCAAATTTAATGAACTTGTTCCAAATTCATTACCAAAATCTAAATGCATAGGTAACATTTCTTTAGGTAATAAAACAGAATCATATACATGCAACATCTCTTCTTCTATAACTGTAAGATTAAATCTATTATTTTCAACAGTAAACCAAGATAGAAATGAAATATTAAAATAGTCTAATAAATTATTTTCATAAAGTTTATTTACATAATTTATTCTATGGGGTTTTGGAGTTCCATTAAATGATAAAAAATGTTTAAGTCTACCCCATTTTTCACTCTTCTTAAATAATCCCATAATTAATTTTCTATCATTTTGTTGTTGTTCTAATACAGTATCAGCCATTGAATAATTATTCAAAATTTTAAAAGGATAATCATTTTTAATATTCATATCTGGAGTAATTTTTATAATATCTTCACCCATCTGATATAATTGAAGAATTCTTCCATCATAATAATCATCAAACGTGCTGTGATCAAGAAACCACACAATTAATTTATAATTTTTGCCTATCAATGGATTAATATAATCAAATACATCATCATTATTATACGGAACTGGTATAAAAA
>CALBXV010000532.1 GCA_937890045.1 uncultured archaeon | reverse complement strand
GAGAAAATTAAAGAGGTATTAAAAAATTACTAAGTAGTGAGTATCAAGTTTAAATGCCAAAAAGAGAACATAAAATAGTAGCCTTTCATGGAGGCATCAATGATAATTCAGACCCCAAGGATATTACAGATGATGAGATGAGAGTGGCTAATGGGGTTTCTACAAGCAGAATAGGTAGGCTTGTAGGAGTTGGTAATGCCAGTGCATCAGCTCTTTTTAGTGGATTAAATAATGTTACTAATGATTTGCAAAAAGGTTATGGATTATTTCATTTCTCAACTGATAGAGATTCGGCTGAAGCTCAGAATAGTGAGGATTGGTTAGCAGTATATAATAAGACGGATGGAAAAGTTCGTCTTTTTTATAGAGATAAAGAAAATAGTGAAGCTTCTCCTGGCTTTTTTACTGCTGGAGCTATTCCTTTAGGCACTTCTTCTAATCCATCATTTTATTTTGCTGATGGTAATCTTAGAGTATCTGATTCAACATTCACAAATAGCAGTAAGTGGCATGGATTTATAGATTCTAATCTATTCCAAAAATCCTCAACTACGACAAATGATATTCTTACTATAAATAAGTGGGTAAATACAGACCAAAAACATAAAAGTTTTAGTGACTTGAGTGTGGCTCTTGATACTTATACTGGATCAGGGAATCCCCCGTCATCTCAGATAACAGCAGTTGATCTTACTGGTGCTGGTAGGATCGTACTTAATTATTGGACTGGTGACGATGGAGATTGGAATGGGGTTTATCAGTTTGCAGCTGCTCCTATTTATAAGGGAGATCAAGAGGGTGAGCTTACGGAGTTTAGTGATATAATAAACTTTTATGACAATCAGGTTGTCTTCCAAGTTTATGTTTGCCTTGGGACATCCTCAACACTAAGTGATGATAGCGACCATCCTTTACAAGATGATAGGATAGAGGGTATCAATTTTTATTTTAGAAGCGGGGCTGATGAAGATTGGTATTTTCTTATGAAAACAGATTTAACAGAGGGGGGACAGCATAATTGGGGAGTATATAATGCTACTGACGATGTTGCAAAAGGTATATTCACTGGGACTTTAAGTATTGTTGATGGGAATGATGATTTATACCTTGCAAATACTACTGGAAGCGCGGGTAGCAAGACAGCTCCTTCTTATGCTAATACAACATTAACAGTAACAATAACTAATAATGCTACTGGCTTTGATAACCGATACGGATTTATAAGGGTTTGGGGTGGGCATACATCTCCCGTATGGTTAAATGCAGAGTCAGACGGAGACCCGTTGCCACTTACTACTGCAACATATTCAGTTGCATTAACTACACCTGGTGAGGGTGGAAGGGAATTTATGGTGGAATTGTTAGATGAAAATTTTACAGTTATTAAAGCAAGTGATAAGGTTAATATCACCATTACGGATAGTGGGGCAGAACCACCACCAACTTATGATTATGAAAGAAGTGAGTAAGATAGTCAATAAAGTCAAAAAAGACTATCCTGATTATAAGTTTTATGCTACGGGTAGTTGGGTTAGGAACAATCCTAATTTTAATGATTATGATATTATTATTATTCCTAAAGATAGGAGAGTAGAGAAAGAATGGGAATTGATATTAGAAAGATTTGATAATCAAGAGTTTGATGGTAAACCATTTGATGTTCAGATTATACCATCTCTTAGTAAGCTATTAGATATGAATGCAAGAGAAATAAATAGAATAAAAGATAATGTTATGTCTAGATATTTTTATTCTAAAACAAAACCAACTAACGGATCAAATACTTATAGAGTGTTTAATAACCTGTGGATGTCTCTAAGACCTGTAGTAACAAAAAAGCACAGAGCAAGAAACTTGCATAAATCTCCATATATTTGTAAGGAGATGTGATATGCCAAACTACGCAGCTATGAATCCAGGCAAGTATCATTTGGGTAATGCTTTTAATTTTCCGCCTATTCAGAACAGAAAGTATATAGATAGAAATAGGATAATAGATATTAAGTGGAAAACTGCAGTTCTAACAAATAGGAGAATCTACGCTGGTAATGTTAAGATTGAAGATAAGGATGGTAAGATTCAAGTTCTCAACGATAGTATTTTTAAATCACGTTCTAATAGGTTTGATTCTTTTACATTAGATAGACGTATTGATGTAGCTGTTGGTGATGGAGAAGAGATAATAAAATTAATTGAATACGCTGATAGGCTTCTACAGTTTAAACAGAATACTCTTCACATAATAAATATAAGTGGTGCAAGTGAGTATCTTGAGAGTACTCATAAGTTTAAGGGAGTATCAAGCCCTGCGGAGGTTTGTAAAACAGACTATGGTATTGTATGGTGTAATGTTAATGGCGTGTATTTATATGATGGTAGGGAGGTAAAGGATTTATTTGAAAAACAGGGAATAAGAAGAATTTCTCCAAGCACATGGAGTAGCTTTTATTCAGCGGGTGTAACTATGGTAGGATATGTTCCTCTTGAAAAACAAGTTATAGTATTAAAGAGTAATAGCACAAATGGAGATATTATGGTTTATGATGCTATTACTGGTTCATGGAGCCAGGGTACATCAAGGGCAAATGCACAAGAGAAGACTAATCTAGTTAATATATGGGATGGAAGACTTGTTTATGGATATGAGAATGCAGCTGGAAAGACAACAGTTGCCCCGTGGAGTGTTACTCCAACAGCAGATATTGATGGGTTTGATGTCCAGACTAAAGAAATGGATTTTGGGACTGGTTCTAAAAAGAGAGTATTAAAGGTATATCTTACATATAAGGATGGAAACTCAAGTGGGAATACAAATGTTAAGCCATTCTTTTCAAAAGATGGATCAGGTTTTTCTTATGCGTTTGTAGATAGTGCTGGGAGCACTGTCACGAATTTACCTTCTTCCCAGGGATGGACTATTGTAGATTTATTTACTAATAATCTGGCTAGTGATATTAGGTCTTTTGGTTTTCAGTTATTAGAAGTATCTGGTCAGGATGTGCAAAGTGGTTTTGAGGTTAATGATATTACTATAATATATAGGACAAAAAATGTCAAGTAGAAGTAGAACACTTAGACACGAATCTCAATCCAAACCAAAGTTTGTTGAAGAAATCCCTGAGGATGATTCTGGTAAGAATGGGGATGTATTATATCTTAGAAACGGAGAGGGGATAGAGCATCTTGTAAAAGACGAGGGAAGATGGCTTTCTCTTCTTACTGGTAGACCTCAATCTGAATTAATTAGAGAGGGAAGAGCGTCTAGAAGAGGGATTCCTGGGGTTACTGTTACATCAACTACTACTTCAGAGACTACTGGTAATCATAATTTATTATCAAATCTTGCTGATGACGATCATTCACAGTATGTTCATAATACAGCTATAAGAACTGTTAGCGCTGGTCATACTTTTTCTGGGACTCCAATATTTTCAAATAGTGACCCATTCACTATTAATAATACTACTCTTGTTTCTAATCTTAATGCGGACAAAGCAGACGGATATGATTTTGACCAAGATGTCAGGAC
>CALBXV010000531.1 GCA_937890045.1 uncultured archaeon | reverse complement strand
ATATTTAAAGTACTTGGAGTAGGAAGAAGTGGAGTAGAAACCGGCACTCAAAGTACACATTCTACTCAGCCAGGTATTCTTTATCCAGACAGAGGTCCAATTGTTACCAACAAAGTTTTTACAATGGCTAATGGATACTCAAGTGATAAAGAATTCTTAGAATATCAGGATTTTGGTAGTGCAGAAGTTCCAATTCCATATACAATAGCTTATACTAAACCTGTTAGTATGTCGTATGATGTAATTAATAAATTATCTTATGCTAAAGTAAATTTAAGTAGGTTAAGAACATTTTCAGGACAAATTCATAGAGTTAAACTTTATTATAAGAGTGCAGGTGAGTTAGGTCAGTATGGAGTTTTGTATGATGGTCCAATTACAAGTACTGATACAATGGTTGACCAATTATCAATTACAGGTAGAAGAAGAATAGGATTTTTCAGTGATCAAGCTACAATAAATAAGTATTGGGAAGCTCGTGAAGGTGAAAATGCGGGAAGATATTACGGACAGAATACAGGTAATATTGTAGAGGCATTAAACCAAAATCATTCAGGTTCATTAACTGCTACAGATGAAGTAGTAATGAAAGGTATGTTGATATCTGGGTCTAACGTAGGTTTAAATGATGTTGTAACTGCATACACTAAAGATATTCCTGGCTCTTCTGCAATTGAAGGTTTTAATTTAACAAGAGGGGTCGAATATTCATTAAGAGCGAAGATATTTGGGTATAAAACACCGAAAGTGGTTGAAAGTATTACGGGTGGTACGTCAACTGAAACAAGGGGTGAATTAGCGTTTTACATCTCGGGATCCGCAACAGAAGAGGATACTCCTTATGGTAAGAGGTTAGGATTTCTTGAGGTAGGTGATGATGGCGATGGAACTGCATATCAGGACTTTGGGGTAGTTGAACATAACTTTGAAGTTGCTAAGAGTGGAAATTTTGTAGTACAGTTGGTAGCTAAATCTGGTGAATGGCATCTTAGAAATTTAATGATAAAACCTGCAAGAGAGGTTGGTTTTTCTCCAGATTATATACAATTATCAGCTAAAGTTCCACCTTTAACGAGACGTCCTGATGAGTTACAATTTTATGCAGAATTTTATGATACGAATGGAAATCTTGCTGCTAAAAAATCAGTTTCCCCATCAGCTATACAGTTTCAGGGTGATAATACAGTTATTTCTGGATTAGATAATGTTGTATCAGGTTCATTAAACATTGGTGATGCAATTGGAAGTGGTTTTGAATTTCATGGTGGAAGTTCAGCTTACTTGCGTACAATTGGGTATCAAGGATTTACAAGTGCATCGGAAGGATTGGCTCAATCTGGCTTTTTTATGTGGAGTGGGTCAGTACTACCTGATAGTAACGATGGTTATAGTGGCGTGGGGATGGAAATGCACGCAGGTCTCAATAGTGGCTCGTTTAGATTTAGAACATATCCTCGTGCGGAGATAGATATACGAACTGATAAGTTTTTCTTCGGGAGCGCAGGTCAGCATATAAGTGGAGCGGATGGAACAATTGCAATTAGTAGTTCTAAGTTTGTTTTAGGTAGCGAAACTCAGTTTGTAAGTGGTGCAGATGGTAATATAGAAATTAGTTCATCTAACTTTCATTTATCTCCAACAGGTGATGTTAGGATGAAAGGAAAGGTTACAGCAACATCTGGAGATATTGGTGGATGGCAACTATTACAGAAAGAAGTTGAAGGAACTGCGAGGACATTATTAAGTGGAAGTAATGCGACTCTTGATGGAACTGGAGCAGCTTTATATATGTCCAACAAAGGACCAGATACAAATAAAACAGATGGTTATTATATTGATTTTACACCATCCGATCAGAGTGTTGGGGGGGAAAGATATTTTGTTAGGTTTGGTTCAAACTTTGCAGTAAGAGATGATGGTCAATTGTTCGCGAGTGGAGCTAAAATTGAAGGTATCTTAACTGCAAGTGAAGGTTTTATTGGTGGATGGACTATTGGTTCGAGTTCATTACATAAAGTAACAGGTACAGATTATGTTGGTATGTCTTCGACAGGAGATACGAGGTTTTTTGCAGGAGCACCTACACTTGCTCAAAGTGGAAGTGGTGTATTTAATGTTAAGGCAAGTGGTGATGTAACTGGCTCTGCTGTATTATTTACGGGAGGTAAAATTGCAGGGTTCTCAATTAATAATACTGGTATAACATCAACAGGAGTTGGTGTTCATCCAACGGGACAAACATATGCTTTTACAGCAGGAAGTTCAAATGAATTTAATGTAAAACATAGTGGACAAATAACAGGTTCAAATGTATTATTTACTGGTGGTGCTATTGGGGGATTTGAATTAGCATCTACACAGATTAATTCTACTAATGATAATTTAATATTAAAATCAAGTGGACAAATAACAGGTTCACAAGTATTATTCACTGGTGGCAAAATAGCTGGAGCAACAATATCCGATACAGAATTAAAGTACGGATCAAACTGGTCAATATCATCTTCAGCCCAGTCAAACGAGTATTTTATATCGTCAAGTAATTTCAATGTAAAACAAAGTGGTGATGTAAGTGGTTCTCAAGTATTGTTTACAGGTGGCAAAATTGCTGGTTGGGATATAGATTCTACAACTATAGCTTCTGCTGATGATAAAGTCATAATAGATT
>CALBXV010000530.1 GCA_937890045.1 uncultured archaeon | reverse complement strand
ACATTGCTCGTCACGCACGAATGATGTCTGAGACTTTACAGAAACAAATTTCAAATGAATACGGGAGTGTAGCTGCATTTATAGCAGCTGCAAAGGAAACCTTACGTGAACATGGAGAGAGTGGCAATATATCTAGTAATTTTATAGATGCTGCGTCTGAGATGGTTAAAGGAATTGCTGAGTTCTTAAAGCCTAAGCCTGGTGCGTTTGGGATGGGGCCCATAGTTAGGAATCCTATGGAATCTTATAAGGCTGCAGCTCCACACTTTCAGACTGCTTGGATAAACTTTCAGAAGGGTATGGAAGGTGTTACTGATAGGGTTACTCTGTTTAAAGAATTTGTTCATGGTATGTTAAAAGGAATAGGTAAGACTACTTCTTCTAATAAAGATATTATATCGGGATGGTTTAGGAAGTGGGCACAAGAAAAAGACCCTGAAGTATTTAAGAAGAAGAGGATTGTTGATTTTACTGGTGTGATCAGGAGAACAGGCAGATCATTACAGCATCATGCTACTGAGTATGGTTCTGACTTAGTTGAGACAATGGAAGAGGGTGATAGGGAAGGATTAGATAATCTTGATAAGACTACAGATGATGACCAAGGTGGAGAAGTAAGATTTGATAATGATGATGTTGCTGTTATTACTACAAACTTTCTTAGAATGTTAGAGAGTGTTTCTGGTGTTAGAGTTGGAACAGAGCAGCTAGTTAAGATACGTGAGGAAACAAGAACTTTAGAGTTTGACCAGTTTTTAGAGTATATGAATGAGAACTATGGGGTAGCTCAAGAGACTAATATATGGTCTGTAAATGTTGGGCATATAACTGCTGAAGTTTCTCTTGATAATAATAATCTAATAGTTACAAATCATGCTTCGTTACAAAACTTTGTTGGATTCTCTTTTGATAATTTAAAGTCTTGGGTTGAAACTAAGGGTGGTAGTACTGGAATAACTAGGGAGTGGAGAGAGCAGCTAAATCTTCTTAACCGCTTCTATCTTAACCTTCAGAATATGGTTCCCAGAGAAGAGAAGAAGCAATATATATTATCTAATTTGGATAGTGACAACACAACTATACACCCGTGGAATGGAGGTGAAGGAGGCGTTAAGGTTAGGAAGCTCCGTCCAAAGGGGACTACAGATTGGAAGAGAAAGAGAGAACTTTCCGACCTTGTGCCAAAGAACTTCTTATATGATATAGAGAGCCCAGCGGGAGAGAAACCTATATATCTACGTACAGGATATTTACAGGCTAGTGATGTTTTGCAAGTCATGAGAAAGAAAACAGGAAAGGGAGCAACGGAGTTACTTGATGAGGATGGAAATCTTGTTGATACTGTTGTTTGGGCTAAGGAGAATACTTGGGACTTTGATGAAGAAAGATTAAATCTTATTAATAAAGAACTTGCTACGAACTATAAAGATTTTGGACTTGAGTACCCAGCTTTTATAGCTGGTATGAAATCTGGCTCTGCAAAGGTTATTGTTATAGTAGAAGCTACCCCAGGGGATGCTGAGATAGGATTGTCTGACAATCTTAAGAGAGCATACTTTGATAATGAGGTAAAGAAGGGTCGTATGACTGAGCAACAGAGAGATAACTTTGTCAACCATGCAGAGACAGCAGAAGGACTAAACCCTTATGTGTGGATACAATCTATTGGTAGGCATAACTGGTGGAAGGCTGTTAAGGGTCAGAAGTATATGATGCGTGAGAAGGTATGGGCACAGTGGATGTGGAATAGATTACGTATAGATTTATCTGAGGGGCATACTCTATATGGTATGGGGGATACTAGTCTTTTGATTGTTGATCCTAAAGATACTATTACAACATTTAATGATAAGGTTATTAATACCTTCTATGACATTATTAACAGTGGAGAGAATAGATATTTATACGATGGTGTGATATGGAGTGGTTGGAATCTATTTAGACCGAAGCAAGAGATGGTTGGAAGGACACCAAGTAATAAGGATAATACTATGGGGTGGCTGAAGACATACATTAGAGACCTGAGAGTTAATAGGGATGAGAATGGTAATGTAAAAGATGACAGCTACTTAGGTATCAAGGGATTGGAGATGTTGGTAGAGCCAGGGATGTCTTGGTATGAGAAAAGGGAGGATGGTAGTCAAGGTAGGTTACTTGCTAAGTCTATAGAGGATAAGCGGGGGAATCCTATTATAGTGGATGCGGAAGGTAGAATTATTGACCAGCTAGTTACTAGTGAAGAAGTTAAGATTTCAGATGGAGAGTATGCAAAGAGGAATGAGATTCATACAATCCCAGAGACAGCAAATAAAGTATTGCAGGTGCCAGGGGAGAGAGCAAAGGACTCTGCACCTGGCCCGTATCAATATATGGATGCATTATTAAATGCTAATCTACATGAGGAGTCACCAGAAGCAGCTGCGGCTTATAAAGCTTTAACTGATTACTTTATTAAGGTTGCTGATACATATGTACAGGAGATGAGAGGATTTTCTAAGTTTCCTAAGAGAATGGCTCTTTACCTTAAGAAATTATCTAATAGAAAGTCTATGGTTAGTGATGAGGTTCAAGAATTACTATCCTATCTAAAGCCAGAAGCTTATGCATTATTAAAACATGACCATTTTGTAGACCTCTATGAATCTATGCTTACAAATCGTCTTATTAAGAATGGTGCATTCAAGGGTAGGGCAACAGGTGAGAGTACTTATCTTCATCTACGTCCAGATGTAACTGGTGAGCTTAAAGAACATGAATTTGGTACAAGTACAAACAATACAGTTGTATGGAATAAATTCAAGAGGATGTATCGTGACACCTTAAAGGATAAAAAAGAGATTCGTTCCTTTTATAGAATGAATATTCAAGGACAGATTGATGCTGTTAATGGGTGGCTTGAGTCAGACCCAGATATTTCTGAGAGTGACCAGTGGTACATGGCATACAGAATACCTATTGTTAGCCTGACAGCTGTCAATATGTATAAGCTTAAGAAGTTTGTCCACCCCAGATATGGTGATGTCAGTATGTTTCATGCAAAGGTTGCTCTTGGTGATATGCAGGGTGATTTTGATGGAGATACAGTATCTCTTGTAAGTCTACCTGAGAATGTAACAACTGCTATGATGAACTTTGCAAGAAAGAGACCTGATGTTAAGGGTGGTGAGTGGGATGTCTCTGATATATATAAGAAGAAGAGATTCTGGCCCAAGCTTGAGCTATTTGATACGCCAGAAAAACATGACTTATCAGAAGGGCATCATATATCTAGGTCTATTTCATCAGCTTATAAAAATTCTACAGCACAAGGATACATGACCAATATGAAAGCCTTAAGAGCTGTTCTTGCTTTTAAGGATTTCCAACTTAGATTAAAAGATGGAGATAGTGAGGTTGTTATAAGAATTGTTAAGCCTGAGGATAAAGTACTGATGGATTATGCTCCTCTTGCTGAGGGTGCAACAGAAGATATGTTATTTGAAGGGGAGAGTATAGAGAATAATCGCTTGGTAACTACAAGTGAAAATGAAATGACTATGCTTCAGCAAGCAGCTGTGGATGATGTTAAGTTTGGGCTACTAGAAAAGTGGGGATATAATGTTAAAGATTTTGTCATTAGAAGAATATTTAAAGCTTTTGATGAGAATGGAAATCCTATTCCCTTAAGTCCTAACAGTATATCCACCATTAGGGAGGCTATAAAACCATTTAAGTTTGGAAAGCTTAGACAAGGACATACACTTGAGGGCAAGCCAGCAAACCTATCAGATATTATAGCAGAGGGAAGGAGTCTATGGAAGTTTGCTAGTCTTGATGCTGGAGAGTTTAATGCTAGGATGAAAGAAATAAATTCTCAAGCCTATCCACAGTATAAAGCTATGGTTATAAGTGCTTCTAAGAATGAGAATGATACTCCTTTAGAGTTAATACTTCCTATAGTTTATGGTCGTTATGCACAGATGGAGGGGAATCCATTAACTATTGTTAAAATGAATGAGAACAAACATGATAATAGTCATGTGGAAGCTATGAAAATGTTTGGTGATGCATTGGAAGAACTTATAAGACCAGGTGTTATATCTGAGTTTCCTAATGGAGTGACCTCTGAGGACATTCTGAATGGACATCATATGTTTATAAAGTTAGCTACTGAGTTTTATGCAATATTAAAAGAGGGATCAAGAGTGACAGAGGAAGCAATTATACAACCAACGATGGCTGCTTTTAATTACAAGGAAGCTTTCCTAGATTTTAAACAAAAGTATCAAGCAGAGGTTAATTCTCTTAGTCCTGAGGCTAGGTTTGTAATGACCTTTAAGTTTTTAAGTGGGTTATCAGGGCGATCAGGTTTAAGAAGTCCTCAGACGGCTAAGACTATAAGAGAAGCAGTTGAAAGTTTCAACCTAGCTAAAAAATTAGAAGCACAAGAGAGGACAGCTTTAAAAGACGCAGAAGAAAAGATTACTGGTCTTGAAGGTTTAATTGAAACGCAGAGTATACCTAAAAAGAGTGGCGCACAACAAATGAAAAAATTATTGACTGAAGCTGAGAATATAAGGAGTAATATTCTTATGTATATGAGAGATCAGAAGACAGCAGAGGTAACAATAAAAGAATATAAAATGCACGCAGACCCAACTGAGTTTCAAGATAGAATATATATTAAAAGACTTTTACCTGCTGCTCTTATGTCACCTGAGGCTGTGAATATTTATGGAGAACTATTTGGTAGGGCTGAACAGGTTGCAAGTGAACAGCAACCCAAAGCTTCCTTTACACAATTCATTCCAGGATTTGAAGAGCTGTCAGTTTATCAGTCTCAAGCAAATAAGATGGCAGAATCAGACAAAAAGGAGCATGATTGTGCCTAGTGTAGGATGTAGTACTATAACTAATGAGCAGCTCAATTTTGACAATGCTCAGAAGGCTGCTGCTTTTAAGAGTCAAGACAGAGTTTCTGCTATGATAGGAACTCCGAGGAATATGGCTTCAC
>CALBXV010000529.1 GCA_937890045.1 uncultured archaeon | reverse complement strand
TCTTTAAGTGAATTTATTTCTAGAATAACACAATCAGAAGTAGAATATTTAACAAGATTATTTATAATATTAGCAGTATCACTTATTGGAGTAGAAACAAAAATGAGATCAACATCTTTTAGACAAGATAAATCAGATATATGATTAATATTATTATTTTTATTATTAGAAGAATTAATTAATTTAGAATATTTTAATTTCAAATTTTTTGAATTTGTGTCAAATAAAAATACTTCATGATTTTGTTTAACAAAATATTGAGTAAACCAAACACCCATTTTACCTGCAGCGCCAATTATAGCAATTTTCATAATATAACAACACATACATAAAATTTATTTAGGAAAATTAGATTGAGGTGATTTAATTCTTTGCACATCTAGAGATAAATCAATTAACATATCAAGAATTTTAACACCATGATTAACATTTAATCCAGCTCTTTTAGATTCTTGAATAACAATAGTTCTTAGATAACTTTCTACAGCATGATTTCGAATATCCACACCATGGAGTTTTTTCAGATCTCCTAAACAAGTGATTTTTTTTTGTCTTTTACCACATAAACGTATTATTTCTCTAGTTATATTTTGAATTTCTTGTCTTAATAGAGGAATATTATCATAATTCATACTTAATCACAGATTTTTATGAACGACAGTTCCAATAATACCAGATCTAATAGAATGATCAGCTAATATAATAGCCATTGTATTTTCAACAACTGGTACGGCACGCGGGACAACACATGGATCATGACGACCAGTAACAATTAATTTACTTTCAACATTAGTTTTCATATTTATAGTATTTTGTTCTTTGCCAATTGATGATGGAGGTTTAAACGCTACACGAACAATAATAGGCATGCCGTTAGATATTCCACCTACAATTCCACCAGAATTATTTGTTTTAGTAATTATTTTATTACGTTTAAGAATAATTGCATCATTATTTTTTGAGCCATGAATTTTAGTTGACATAAAACCAGAACCAAATTCTATTCCTTTTACAGCAGGTATAGCATATAATGCTCTACTCAATTCCCCGTCAAGTGAGCCAAAAATTGGTTCTCCTAATCCAACAGGTACATTAATTGAATAACATTCAACAATTCCCCCAACACTATCACCATTTTTTCTAGCAGATATGATAACATTTTTCATTTTATCAGAATATTTTTTATCAGGACAACGAATTTCATTGGAATATCTATCTCTTTGTATTTTTTTAAGATCATCAGAATTAAACTCTATGTTATCAATTGATTTGGAATAAGCAAATATTTCAATTCCTAAAGTCTCTTTAATAAGTTTTTTTGCTATAGCCCCCGCGCATACAAAAGTAGCAGTTAATCTACCAGAAAATCTACCACTTCCTCTATAATCATTAAAACCACCATATTTCAATTTAGCAACATAATCTGCATGTCCAGGTCTAGGAAGGTCACGAAGTTTTTCATAAGTACAAGAATCAGCGTCTTTATTTTTGATTATTAAACATATAGGCGCACCAGTAGTAAATCCATTAAATATTCCAGACATAATTTCTACTTGATCAGTTTCCATTCTCATAGTAGTAACAATAGATTTTCCAGGTTTTCTTAAATCAAGTTCCTTTTGGATATCATTTGTTGTTAGAGGTAAACCAGCAGGACAACCTTCAACAATACAACCAACTAATTTACCATGACTTTCACCAAAATTAGTCACAATAAATCTTTCTCCAATTGAGTCTCCTTTCATAATTATTTCACCTCAAATTTTACTCCTATTTTTTTTAAATCAACCAAAAAATTAGGATAAGAAATATTTACATATTCAAGTCCGTCTATTAAACAAATTTTTTTGGTAGATAAAGCCGCAGCAACGAGTGACATAAATAATCTATGGTCACCAAAAGAATTTAATGTTACCGTTGATAATGAATTTGTAGGAGTAATAATAACACCATCATCTAATTCAGTAACTTCACAACCAAATTTTTTTAATTCGTTCAATATTGCAGATACACGATTACTTTCTTTAAATCTTGTATGCGCAACTCCAGTTATTTTTACAGACGCTTTAGATTTTAGCGCTAACATTGATACAATAGGAAATAAATCAGGTGTGTCAGATAAATTGAAATCTCCGCCAGAAAGCATATCATTATTATATACAGTTATAGAACCAGCGATTTCATCAACATCAATATTTGCACCCATTAATTTAACTATAGAAATAATTTTTTTATCAGCTTGAGGTAAATTAAAATTTAAATTGGTAAGTTTAAGAGTTCCGTTATTTAGAATAGCTAGTCCAATAAGAATTGCTGCAGAACTAAAATCTCCAGGTATATCAATACTAGTACCTGAAGATATTTGTTGAGAAGGAATAGTAAATAAATTATATTGATTATTTTTGAATTTATATCCAAATAAATCTAGTAATTTAAGAGTAATATCTACATATGGGGCAGAAACCAGAGTATTTTTAACTTTAATTGTTACATCTTTATTAAATTTTGTAGAACATATTAGTAAACTAGAAATAAACTGAGATGAAATATTACCTAATATTTCAGTAGCGCCACCTAAAATTCCTCCACTTTTAACATTTATTGGCGCGCAATTATTAGAATTGATAGATACGCACTTAGCACCTAATTCATTTAACGAATTTAAAAGTGGACCCATTGGTCTTTTTTTTATACTATTATCTCCAGTTATGGTAACATTGCCATTAGGAATAAGAGAGGAGATACCAGTAATAAGTCTCAGAGTAGTCCCCGAATTATTGACATCAAGTATTTGACTAGGAGATTTTAAAACAGAACTACCAGTAATTTCTAGTGATGACTCATGATTTTTTATTTGTGATCCAAGCATTTTACATAGTTTAACTGTTGAATGAGTATCTTCACTCATTAGAGGATTATTAATAAAAGATGTGCCTTCAGATATACTGGCTAGAATAATAGCGCGATGAGTATAACTTTTACTTTGAGGTACAGAGAGCACTCCGTTAATTTTAG
>CALBXV010000528.1 GCA_937890045.1 uncultured archaeon | reverse complement strand
TAAAATTATGACGAGTGTTCGTAAAGGAAGTAAAGCAGGACCTTGGTCTATTGTAGTTATTAAAGGTAAAAAAGTATTACATCAAAGACTTGTAAAGATATTACAACAAATTCCAGCACATTATGAAGATGTAAAGGAAAAATATCCAAGAGCCTTCATAGCTATTGAAGATAAATATGGTCATAGGGTATATACTGAATCTGTAAATGAAGCAAAAGCAAATATTTATGGTGTAGATTTTCTTGAAAAAATGACTGATAAAAAATTTAAGAAATCATCTCTTACAATGTCTTCAAGTCAAGGTTTGAAAGCACATAAGAATATGACTATGGCAATTATGAAAAAAGCAGAGAAACTTAGAAAACAAGAAGGTTGGGCAGGATATAGAATTACTGTTAATGGTCAACCGTATATTGCTGGTCATACTACAAGATTTGTAAAATATCCAAGACCACATATTAATGATTCTGTAAATGAAGCATGTTGTGATAATTGTCAAGAAGGTAAAGAATGTTGTTCAGTGCATGAAGCAAAAGAAACTGCAATTGATATCGCAAAACGAGTTGTTAAAAATAAACAACACGAAAAGGGTTTAGATTTAACTACAGCAAATTTTATAGTAAAAATATATGATGCTTATAAAGACCATCCTAATTTACAAAGACAAATGAATAAAATGCCTTTACCAAAAATGGTTAAATTAGCTTATAAGGTGATGAATTGAGTAAAAAATCAATATATAAAAAATTAATGTCCGAAAGTGCATTTGTTTCTTTACCAAACGATCCATCTATTCTTCTTGGAAAAATAATGCATCCTGACGGATTTAGAAAACAACAAACCATTAATGAATTGGCTTGGAGTTCAATTGAAGCAAGAGACCAAGTAGAATCCGATATGAAAAGAATATCAAAAGTTTTGGGTAAAGCGTCTCAACAAACTATAAAAATAATGATGGATGGTGTAAAAGGTGGAAGATATGATGCTATGGATATATCAAAAAGTATTGAAACTGGTCCTGCTAAATTAGCACATGATGGGGAAAGAGAATTTATGAAAGTACTATGGGCAAAAGTAAGAGATGGATTTAGACGATATTCGGTTAGACGAAAATTAAGATAGGTTTATATTTATATATGAAATAACTTATAACTAAGGAGAGTAAAAATGCCAACAGCAACAAGCACACGGGCAACTATAAAAAACGACTTACATCAATCACACGCTACTTATTTAGATAATGCGGTTGACAGCATGGCTATGTTGGAAAACGCGGCAGTTCTTTTAACTGACGCTGCTACAACATTGACATTGGCTGCACACGGAGGTAAAACTTGTGTGATACCAAATGTTAGTGCTGATAGAGTATTTACATTACCAACACCTACTGCAGCCGGACAGCATATTCATTTAATTGGAATACCTGGCGCAGCAGATGGACATGATATATCAGTAGCTACTGGAAGTGATAACACAGTATTTTATACTGGTGGTATTATACATCATGATACAGATCAAACGGGTCAAACATCAGCTACAGTATTTGCAGATGGAGATTCAACTTCATTGATGAAGTTAGATTTACCAGAAGCTTTTGACCTTCATTTTTTAGCTTCAAGTACTACTAATTGGTATATTTGGGGTTGGTCAGCTGGTGCAACACCAATAACGATTGCAGATCAGTAAACCTTGATTGAATAATATCTAATATTAAATTATTAGATAGAGTAATTGGAGATACTTATGGCTAAAAGAATAAAACTGAAAAACTTGTTAAAGGAAAACTTTAGCGGTGCGATGTTAGGTGGAGTTGTATCACGTAGTCCTTGGCAAAATGATATTAGTTTATCTAGAATTGTTAAAGAAAAGTTTGGTGATACAACTGAAGCAGAAGATATTGATATTAAATCTTTTGTAAAAGAAGTATCTAATTATAATTCTCTATCAAAAGACCTTTTTGGTGCTTCAAATTTAAAGGAGCTAGCAGAAAAGTTAAGTTATATGGCTAAAACAGCCAAAGCACATACACTTAAAGAAACTGATGATTGGTTTGATAAAGTTACTGTTAATCGAAATATGAAAGAATTAACCAATTTGTCAAACAAGTTCAAAAAAATTGCATCAGAAGCTCATACATTGCAAGAAAGAATGGGTGCTATGTATGAAGATATGGGTAATATTCTTGGAAGATATTATGATATTAATGAAGTAGAAGAGGGACAGAAAAGTTCATATAGAAGTGGAGATGAACTTGAAGGTGATGAAGTAGAAGAAGTTGAAGGTGATAAAGCAGAATACCAGAAATTTTTTATGGCAGCATTAAAGAAATTTGGGGTTTCTGAACCAGATAAATTACCTGATGATAAGAAAAAAGAGTTTTACAATTATGTTGATGCAAATTGGAGCGGAGATACTGAATCAGACTAAGAGGGATTTGTGATAACGGTTATAGTCAAAAATAATAATATAGAAAAAGCTTTAAGACAATTAAAAAAAATAGTTAAAGAATCAAAATTGTTAATTGATTTGAGAAAAAAAGAATATTATAGAAAACCATCTGAAATAAGAAGAGAACAACGAGCAATATCAAGACTTAGAAGTAAAAAAGATTCTAATTTTTAGTCTTTTTTTTAAGTTATTATATATTTATATATACAAAACACATCACGGTTATTTCAACCATCATGTGATGTAATCGAATAATAAATTTCATTATAGTTTCTAATAACTATATTAAATCCATATAAAATTTATTCCCTAATTTTTAGGTCGAATGGGAATTATAATTTAAGGAGAATAGTAATGGATGATCTTTTAAAAGAAGCCATTGCGGATGCAAAAGCAGTTCGTGAAACTGCTCTTGAAAATGCTAAAATCGCATTAGAAGAAGCTTTTACTCCTCGTTTAAAATCTATGTTAGCCAAGAAAATTCAATCTGAAATTGAAGAAGATGGAATTGAGGAAGACCATGATGATGATGAGGAAGATGAAGTTGAAGTGGACGTTGAAGAGGCTGAAGATGTAGAAATCGAAGAGCCTGCTCCAGAAGATGAAGAAGAAGTGGAAGAAGACGTTAATGAAGAAGATGAAGAAGAAGATGAAGAAGAGGAAGAGGATGAAGTGGAAGAATCCGCAGAACTTGACCTTGAAGCAATTCTTCGGGAATTGGAAGATGATGAAGACGTTGAAGATGAAGAAGAAGATATTGATGAAAACGATGTTTCTTCTGATATTGGAAAGGCTGACAATAAAGTCAACCCTAAAGCCGCCGATTCTTCTGCAACAGGAGCCCAGGGTCCAGAAGGCGAAGGATCTGATGAACCTGAAGGTGAAGAAGATGACAACACTGAAGTTGTTGATGATCTTGTAGACCACAAAGAAGGTGAAGGTAAAGTTGTCACTGAAGAAGAAGAGCCAGAAGATGATGAAGAAGAGGAAGAGGTCGAAGAAGAAATTGATCTTGAAGAAGTCATTGCAGCTCTCTCTGAGGAAGATGAAGTCGAAGAAACTTCTAATAAAGTTAAAGCATTGCAAGATGAGTTAAAGGAACACCGCAATGTAGTTAAGTATCTACGTACCAAATTAAATGAAGTTAATTTGCTTAATGCAAAACTACTTTTCACAAATAAACTTTTCCGGGCATTTGGACTTTCCAATGACCAGAAAATGAAAGTTGTGGAAACGTTTGATAGAGCACATAACTTACGTGAAGTTAAGTTAGTTTATTCTACACTTGCTGAAACATTTAATGGTTCGTCAGATAAGAAAGTTGAAATTAAAGAACACAAAGGTTCAGCATCTAAAGCTGTTGCCTCAACAAAATCCGAAAAGCAGGGAGAAGTTCTTGCAGAAGGAGCTGAGTTGAAAGCACGGTTTCAGAAGTTGGCTGGAATTCTTTAATATTATTTTGGAGAAAAACAATGAGTAATAGTAAAAACCTATTAACAGTCGAAAAGTTGATGGATGGATTTAATCCATATCGTCAGCGATTAGAGGAAACTCGTGGTTTGATTAACAAGTGGGAGCCTACCGGATTACTGGAAGGCATAGATGAAGAACAGAGAGTTCATGGCATGGCATGTCTATTAGAAAACCAGGCACGCCAGCTAATTGATGAAGCTTCCAGTACTGGAACTGCTTCAAATTCTGAAGAGTGGAGTGGAGTTGCCCTTCCTTTGGTTAGGAAGATTTTTGGTGAACTCGCCGCACAGGAATTTGTTTCTGTTCAACCGATGAACTTGCCTTCAGGCCTGATTTTCTATTTGGATTTCAAATACGGTACAGGACAGCCTGGATTTGGTCAGGGAGATCAAGTCTTTGGTGTTACATCGGGATCTGGCGATGCTTCGCAGGGTCTTTATGGTGCCGGTACATTTGGATATTCCATTAATGAAGCCAGCACAGGCGTTACGGGATCAGGTGGTAAACACAGTGGTTCAGCAACTTGGGCTATGGTAGATTACGAGCCAGACCTGTCATCTTCGCTAGGTAGTAGTTTTAAGTATTACGATGTTCTGTTGACAACCTTTTCAAATCCTGATAAGGAAGGCGTTCGAGCTTTTGAAATTACTGGATCTACAGCTTTTACAGCGTATTATCCGGCATATACTAAAATCTTGAACAGTTCAGGTACAGAAGTTGCACCGTCAGATGGTTCAGCGAATAAAATTCGTTTTATCGTCAAGGAAGCTACAAGTCCTACTGCGACATTTACAGTCCGCTATCATAAAGCGCCAACTGATACAGGCCGTGGTGATTTTGAAGCATCCAGCGGATTGACTTCGAATCCTGAGACAGACGTGGGTATTCCAGAGCTTGATATAGCATTACGGTCAGTCGCAATCGTTGCGAAAACTCGTAAGCTGAAAGCTGTTTGGACACCTGAGTTAGCACAAGACCTCAATGCTTATCATAGTGTTGATGCCGAAGCGGAACTTACAAGCCTTTTAAGTGAATATGTTTCTATGGAAATTGATCTTGAAATTCTTGATATGATTCGCGCAAATGCTCTCGCACGGACAGAACGTTGGAGCGCAAGAGTTGGATATGAATATGATTCATTAACATCATTATTTGTAGAATCCTCAGGCGCATCTAATGCTTATACTAAGGGCGATTGGTTCCAGACACTTGGAAACAAGATACAGTCAGTTTCTAATACAATTCACCAGAAAACACTACGTGGTGGTGCTAACTGGATAGTTGTTTCACCTGAAACTGCAACCGTTCTTGAATCTATTCCTGGATACGCAACATCTGCGGATGGTGATTCAACAACCAAACAGTACGCAATGGGTGTACAGAAAGTTGGTCTGTTGAACAATCGGTTTACGGTTTACAAGAACCCATATCAGTTTGAGAATGTGGTTCTTATTGGTTTCCGCGGAAGTAATTTCTTGGAAACTGGAGCGGTTTACGCCCCGTATGTTCCTCTTATCATGACACCTCTGGTGTACGATCCTAAGAACTTTACACCTCGTAAGGGTGTGATGACTAGATACGCGAAGAAAATCGTGCGTCCGGAATTCTTTGGTAAAGTGATCGTAGCTGACATTAACTATGTCTAATAGTTAGTTAACTTAAATAAGAGTTAAATCGGAAAGGGGAGCTGTTTATTCAGTTCCCCTTTTTTGTTATGCAAAAAATCAATAATTATCTGTTCTTATATTTATTAGTGAATAAATGTATTTAATTTAGGAGAAATTCTATGGCAATAACGATTTGGCAAGGAAGTAGTTCATTTTCTTCTGGCGATACTCCCTGGGGATTATACGATACGGATAATGATTTTACTTCATCTGCTGATAAGTTTTCTGATTGGGCTGCAAGAAGATTAGGTTATCCAATGATGGATGTGGAATTACAATCTGGATCTTTTTATTCTTGTTTTGAAGAATCAGTTACAGAATATTCAGCACAAGTTAATCAATTTAATATAAAAGATAACCTATTAACCTTACAGGGACAAAAAACGGGTTCAATATCGAATCTTACCCATAAAAGAGTTACACCGACATTAGGAAGGCAAATATATTTATCAAAAACGTATGGAACAGCTGCCGGAGTTGGTGGAAATGTAAGTTGGAAACAAGGATCATTGAGTATAGTAAGTGGTTCTCAAGAATATGATATAAATTCTTTATTTGTAGATGGAAGTACAAGTGGTTCTATAGAAGTAAAAAGAGTTTTTCATAACCCAAAACCAGCTATTCAAAGATTTTTTGATCCATATGCTACTACAGGATATGGAACTCTTAATTTAGTTGAAGGATTTGGGTTTGGTAATTATTCACCAGCAGTTTCATTTACATTGATGCCTCTTTTTGAAGATTTGTTAAGAGTTCAGGCTATAGAGTTAAATGATGCAATTAGAAAATCTACATATTCTTTTCAGTTGATAAACAATAAATTAAGAGTATTTCCTAATCCAGAAGAAGATTATACTTTATTTTTTGATTATGTTAATACATCAGATAGTGATGATCCTTTATTTACAGAATATAGTGGAAGTGCAGATGGTAGAATAACAGATTATTCAAATGTTCCATATAATAATATGGTTTTTTCAAAGATTAATGATGTTGGAAAACAATGGATTAGAAAATATGGGTTAGCACTATGTAAAGAATTGTTAGGTATGATTAGGAGTAAGTATGGTGCTATACCAATTCCAAATGCTGAAACAACATTGGATGGTGATACTTTGAGAGCAGAATCTGCATCAGAAAAAGAAATTTTAATGACACAATTAAGAGAAATGTTAGAACAAACAAGTCGTAGAGCATTACTTGAAGCAGATAAAGATGAGGCTGAATTTTTACAGGAGAAATTGCAAAAAATACCTTGGCCAATTTACATAGGATAGTATAATGGCACATAGTTCAAGATTCTTTTCACAAAAAGATATAGATACATTTGACAAGTTTAACAAAGAACTTTTAGGTAATTTATCTAAAGGTAAAGATGGAATAATAAGCCAAAAAGTTGTTGTTTATAAAGTATCTGTATATGATACAGAGGTAAATATGTATGGAGAGTCTGCTCAAGGAAAAGTTTATAGTCCAGGAGTTCAAATTACTTGTTTAATAGCAGCAGATGACCAAGCAACAGAGACTAATGAATTTGGGCCAGATTTAACACAAGCTGCTGTATTTTCTTTTGTAAGACAAGAATTAGTAGATATTAGTTTTGTAATAGAGATAGGTGATATTATAGATTGGAATAGTGGATATTGGGAAGTATCATCTATAAATGAGAATCAATTAGTGGGAGGTCAAACAGATTTTAATCATTCTGTTGTGTGTTCTACTTTCTTATCAAGAATGGCAACATTGAATATTGAACGTGTGAGAAGTGTATAATGCCAGTAACAGTAAAATATAACAATAAACCTATACCAAGAAAACAAAGAATTTTAAATAGAGGATATCAATATAAGCGGTCGGATGATGCATCAAAAACATTATCTGTTAATCTTGTAGATATAGATTCTGCTATTTTATTTTATTTTGAAAATGTAATAAAACCTTCAGTAGAAGATAATGGTGAACACGTAAAAGTACCTACTATGTATGCTTCACCAGAACGATGGAATTCAATTCAAAAGACTGGATTTATGAGGGACAAGAAAAGACAAATTATTGTTCCAGTTATTGCATTTAGACGGACTTCTATTGCACGAGATGATATGATTCCACAGGATAAATTAGATGCAAATAATCCACATCTTTTTTATACATTTGAAAAGAAATTTTCAGATGTAAATCGTTATGATAATTTTTCAACTCAAATTGGAACATTTCCACAAAAAGAATATTATAATGTAACTTTTCCTGATTATGTAACAATATCTTATGATTTTATTATTTGGACTTCATATATGGAACAGATGAATAAAATTGTTGAACGAGTAAACTATTCAGCTGGAGCATATTGGGGTGATCCGGAAAAAATGAGATTTAGAACTCAAGTTGATACTTTTACAGATGCTTCTGAGGTTACAGATGCAGAAAGATTTGTTAAAACTAACTTTTCTGTAACTTTGCGTGGATATTTACTTCCAGAATCTAATTTTGAACACAAACCAACAACTCAAAAATATTTAACTCCTAAAAAAGTAATATTCGGAACTGAAACAGATGTTACAATTTCTAAGCCTGTGGGACAAGCAGGACAGTTTATAGATGAAGAAGTAACGGAAGTAAGTTCAGTTGGTAAAGGAACACCTACAAGTAAAGTAGCAGTAACTCTTGAAAATCCATTGGTTTTAAGTGAAGGAACTGGTGTATCTGTTACAAATGCTTCATCAGAATTTGATGGAAGTAGTAGAGTTGAACACGTAATTTCGATAGGTCAGGACGTTTCAACAACTTCAAATGTTACATTTAATCAAACATCAGCTAGTAGATTATTAATAGGTGAAGTTTTAACATATACTGGTGGTGGTGTAAGTGGTGGTGATTTTTACATTACAGGCTCTTTATCAACTACAAAAAATTTAACAGTTGTTGGAGATGCTGTTATTTCTGGAACATTAACTGCACAAGAATTTCATACTGAATTTGTTTCAAGTTCTATAATTTTTACAAGTGGTTCAACAATATTTGGGGATACCATTGATGATACTCACAATTTTACTGGAAGTGTATTACTGTCTGGATCATTAAAATTAAATGGATATGAAGTTAATGAAATTTCAAATGATACGTCATTAACAGATGGTAGTGCAACAGCGTTGGTTACAGAGAATGCAGTAAAAACATATGTAACAAATCAAACTTCAAATCAAAATACATATTTTAGAAAAACTTTTGTAAAAACTACAAGTTCAATCACAGTTCCAGCAACTGCAAGTTTTACAGCAGTAACGGCGTCGGCTCCAACTGGATTAACAGCTACTAATGAAAATGATTTTGTATTTTTTATTAATGGACAATATATGGAGCATGATGCTATAGCAATTCAACAGTCAGGATCGGTTCTTTTATTAAAAGTTAACACCTCAAGTATAGGTTATGATTTAGAATCAGATGATGAAATACTTAGTTGGGGTAAATGGAATTCATAGGTAATGTTTTATGGCAAACATAATAACAAAAAACCCAATTGTAATAAGTGCTGGTGATTATGTAACTGTTACAAATGGTGGTACAGAATTTAGTGGTCTAGAACGAGTAGTATATACAGTTGCTATACCACAGGCAGTAGGAACGGGGTCTAATGTAGAGTTTACAAATATAAGTTCTTCTATACCTACTATTATTAATGATGGAAGTACAGAATATAAGTTAACAATTGGTGGAATTAGTGGTTCTACCGATTTTACCTTTGGTATAACAGGATCTGTCACAGCATCGGGTGATTTAAATGTTCAAGGTAATGCTACTGTAGGTGGAACTATAACTGCAAAACTTCTTCGTGGTGAAATAACGTCATCAGCAACAATAAATAGTTCTGGTTCAACTTCGTTTGGTAATGATACAGCAGATACACATCATAGAACAGGTAGTGTATTGTTATCTGGTTCATTTAAATTAAATCAATATAATGCTAGTTCTATGTCAAATGATACGTCTTTGACAGATGGAAGTTCTACAGATTTACCAACCGAAAATGCTGTAAAATCTTATACAGATTCACAAGCATCAACTCCACACACATATTTTAGAAAATGTTTTACTCATACTGGCAGTTTTATAAGTGCAGGCTCTGCAAGTTTTACTGCAGCAACAGCTTCAGCACCAACCGGAATAACTGACACTGCCGAAGACGATTTTTTCTTTTTCTTAAATGGACAATACATGGAACATAATGCTTTGAATATAGAGCAAAGTGGTTCAAAACTTTATTTAATAGTAAATAATGCTAATATAGGATACAATTTAACTTCGGATGATGAAATAGTTGGTTGGGGCAAATTTAATTCGTGATCACCACTTTTCTTTTACTATTTTCTGATATTTATAGTTGATATGAGAAAACGGCATTGGCAAGATAGAAAAAATCGTAAGTGTCCTGATTGTAGTAGAATGATTACTTATACAAGAAAGGACACTTTTGATCGTGCAGTAGGAAATAATAGTGTATGTAAATCTTGCGCACAGATGGATAGAAGACTTACATTAGAAACAATTGAAAAAATGAAACAACCCAAAACTATTGAACATAAAAAGAAAATTTCTAAATCTATAACTGTTTGGTGGGAAAGAAGAAAAAAACAAGAGATAATGTATGGCATTAATAGACAGTAAACAATTAGATCCTAAATTAACAGGTTCATTTTCATTTTCCGGCTCTACGCAATCACTTATAAGTAATCAAGTAGTTATTGGTGGAACAGGGTCAGTTGCAAATCCACATCCATCTGCTTCATTGACAATTTTGATGGGCGATAAAAAAGGAATGATGTTACCATCAGCTTCTGCAGATCCATCAAGTCTTGGAACTACTTCAAAGGGCATGATGTATTTTAATACAACCGATGGATTATTAAAACTTTATGATGGAACAGCGTGGATACCGGCTGGCGATATTAATACTAAAAATACACACCTTACAATGTCTGCAGACATTGACGCTGATGGTTCTAATAGTACAATACTTTTTAGAATAGATGGAGAGACAGATTCTAATGTAAAATTAAGATTAAAATCTGATAATACACACGAAATTACTGGTAGTACTGATATTTCTGGTTCAATAACAGCTACAAATGCAGTAACAAGTTCTACGACTATAACAACAACTAATATTACAACTGGTCATCCAACATCTAATTTATGGGGTAGTAATTTAGAAGGTAGTTATTTTAATAATTTTGATAATACATCTCATGTATCTGAAATATTAAGGT
>CALBXV010000527.1 GCA_937890045.1 uncultured archaeon | reverse complement strand
CAGACAATGTAATAAAAGTTTCGGTTAATGCAGTTGATGATGAATTTAGATTTGCCGCCGGTGGTACATTTCACGCAGACGCTGATATAGTTGCTTATTCTTCAACTATAGCTTCTGATGAAAAACTTAAAATCAATATAGAAAATACACAATATGGTTTAAGTGATGTATTAAAACTTCGTGGTGTAGACTTTACTTGGAAAGAAAAACTAGATGGCAGAAAAGATGTCGGGTTTATTGCACAGGAAGTACAAAAAGTTATTCCAGAATTGGTACGTGAAGTAGATGGATTAAAAGGTGAAGATTCTCATTTAGCTATTGATTATGGTAAAGTTGTACCTATATTGGTAGAAGCTGTAAAAGAACAACAAGGACAAATTGATTCTCTCAAAAAAGAAGTAAAAATTTTGAAGGATAAATAATGGCACTTACATCTTCAGGACAAATAAAAGTATCTGATATCTATAAAAATAGAAATGATACTGCAAGTGAGCCAGGAGCTGATGAAAATATTAGTATAAAAACGGTGTCAGACGATTATTCTGCTAATGCAGCAACTGCTGGTGTAAGTAGAGCAAATCTGGGAGCTGAACCATATGCTATGTCTGAATTTTATAATGCTCATTATACACAAAATTATTTTGACACGGTACAATGGAGAAATACTTCAGGCGCAGCATTAAGTGATGCTGTTGATAGTGAAAGTGGTAGGGTTTATTGGGATGTAAATACAGATCAAGAATTAACAGGGTCACATACCGGGTATTTAGTAACTTTAAATTTGGTAAGTGATAATTCAATTCTTGCAAGTGCATATAAAACTTATGATGGTGAGAGTATTACTATATATCAAGCTATAACAGCACCAAGTACAGGACAATTAGTTGACAAATGGTATGCAAAAGTAAGTTCAGGTACTTATAGAAATTCGGTAGGGGCATATATAGACCATTGGAATAAAGTGGGCGCTATAGCCATTGATACGGAATCTACAAGTTCTGTTGCAAATGCATCAGCTACTGCAGATAAAGCTCATGGTTATGCTCATACAGCTACATACGGGGCGGTTTCACCTATTACATCATCGTGGGCTTTTGCAAAAGTAAGTGGTGATGGTGGTAATCCAAGTCCAACTACATCAACTTCAGCATCACCAACAATACGTTATACAGGACCAGGCATTTATAAAGCAGATGTAACTGTTTCTGGACAGCCAACAACTGCTAGAAATAGTACGGCAGCAAGTTCAATGTATCATGCAGTAGAGTATGATGATGTATTTACTGTTAGTTCACCTACATCACTTAATGCTAGAAGCTCAACTATTAGTGTTAGTGGAAATCAACAAGGAATTAATGGTACAGTAACTTGGGGATTAGTGACAAGTGGTGCAAATACATATTATATTTCATCAAGTACGGCAACTAAAGATTCAAGACATGTTGCTGGAACGTATGGAGCAACAGCGTTTATAACTCCAGAACCAGGAACATACCAAGCACGGGCATCGGGCGGGACTGCAAGTGCCAATTCATCAACATTTTCTGTATATACTTTATTGACTGACGAATTTGCTGCTGGTGATATAACAACATCAGCTGCAACTTTGTATGCAAGTGATGAGACTGATCCAGACAATGAAGCCGATGCAGGTAAAAAAATGACATTTTATTTTGCTAATGATGTGGCATCTGATGCAACCGTTGGGTTTGCGTACGCAGCAACATCTAAACCAGCAGGTTCAGCAGTTTATTTTAATAATAATAGTGTTGGTGATGTAGATGGTACGGCGGTTGAAGATATAGATCTTATTGATTTAACAGATACGGGAGGTTCTGGTGCACCAACAGACGCTATTTATAATACAGTAGGTTCGTATACAATTAGATGTACCGTATATGGTAGAATGAGTCAATCAGCTACTGCGGACAAAGGCATAACTGTAAATTATAAACCACAATTTAATCAGTTTACTATTACTTCTGGTACAACTGCCATACAAAAAGAAAGTGCTATGGATATAAGTGTAGGATGGCAAGGATTTGTGGTAGATAATGACACAAATCAATTAGAATTTCAAGTTAGAGATGCTTCTGATACTGCAGATGTAGGAGCATCTACTGTAGCAAATTTTGCATCCACACTTGGTGGATTACAAACCTCGTTGTTAGATCAAACTATATCGGACGTAATAGATTCTCCGACTGCCGCTGGAAATTTTCGGTTAGCTGTTGCAGCTGAAGCAGATGCAACTGTAAGAACAACTGCCATTTTTAATGTGGCGTTTACACATAGTGGCTCTTTTCAGTATTCACACAGTGCTGTTCCAGATAATGGAGGTCTTGCGGATGATTATAGAACATACATTTCTTGGTTAGAGGCAGCAGAAGAAACAGGAACGGCAAATCCTAGTGCTACTTTTTATTGGCTCGAATCAACAAGTATAAAACCTCTAGCCGCCGGAGGTCTTATACATACCGATACTGCTCTTAGTGTAGATTGGCCAGCAGGTGCGCCATGGGCTGGTGCTGGAGATTTTAATAAAGGGTATGGTGGAACTCAACCAGGCATGTTTCTTTATTCAGATTCAGAAACGTCAACAGAATTAGTAGTACATATGTCTGCGTCAAATGGTGAAGTAACTTCTGTAGTATCATCAACACCACCAACTCCTACTTTAACTGGTGTTTCAAATACTTACTATACTATAACAGTTAGAGCTGCAGGAGATTTTAGAACCACGAGAAAACTTGATTTTGAATATCAAACACTTGGTGGTGGGTGGAATAATGGCCCTCAACCAGTACTTGTAGAAACTCAAAGAGTGATAGGCAGTACTATAGACGCCGTTGTAACAGGGTTAAGTCCAGCTACATATTATAATATACGGGTTAGAGGACAAAATGATAGACTTAATGGTTCATTTTCAAGCAATTTACTTGCTCCAACTCTGGGTGTTTAAATATTGCGTAATAGTTAAACTTGAAGATTTTAATATTTATTTATGAACATTTATACTTTTTTTAAACTAGTAATTAATTTATTTAGGAGTGAAACTATGAAAGATAAGGTTTTAACAGCATTTGATGATATAATTGGTGTGGTTTTAGAACACGAAGGTGGTTATGTTCACGATCCAAAGGATTTGGGCGGTGAAACTAATTTTGGTATTACAAAAAGGTTTTATCCTGATGTAGATATTAAAAATCTTACGAAAGAAGGTGCGAAAGAAATCTATAGAAAAGATTATTGGGATAGAAATAAAGTAGATAATGTACCTG
>CALBXV010000526.1 GCA_937890045.1 uncultured archaeon | reverse complement strand
TCCTTTTTTATATCGTTATCAGTTAACAACTCACCAATATTATTCTGTAGAGTCTGAAGTCTGCCGACATCTGGACTGGTTGTACTCAACTCGGTTAATATATTGGTCATGCCTTCTTTGAACTGTTCATTAGATGCTGACATCTCATCTAATCTTTCTAGATTTTTCTCCATTATTTTTTCCTCAAACTTCCCGGCTAATGTTGCAGCCGCTTTCTGTTTCTTTCTTAGTGCAGTTGATGCTTTCTTTAGTTCTTTTTTTGCATCTCTAATTTTATTATAACTTTCTACCAAATCCAGATTTTTCTTCTCTTCACCAACTGGAGTAAGTGGTAGATTAACCTGCTCATGTATTTCCTTTTGAGTTGGAGGATATTTTGGATTTTTTAGACGATCGAGTACTCCATGAATTGGATGACCTTCATAATAGTTTTTCTGCTCCAAGATATATGCTTTTTCATTATCGATTGATTCAATTTCTGTTTGTAAGTGACTTTGAAGAGATATTTTTCGTGCATTTATATTGTCTGTATCTACTGGAATTTCTAAAATATTTATAATTTCATCCTTTATCTCCAAGTTTATTGCTCTTCGTAAATTTGAGGCTGTGAATGCATCAGGATCTATTTCTGCCCACATTCCATCAATCTCGTCGTCTAAAGGATCTGCAATTACTGCTGCTGAATCGTCCGTTGTAGCTGCTGTTGCTGGAGTGGTGGTTGTAGTTGTTGTATCTGGAGGCACTGTAAATGTTTTGTTTGTTGTGGGTCCTCTGTTGACTGGATTTATCGTGTTTACTGCAGTGTACTGGTAGGAGTAGTCCCCGGGAGGAAGTTTTCCCAAATTAAAAATTCCTTGTTGATTTTGCGTTGTTTCAGAAGTTCCATCAGGTTTACTCAGAACTAATTCTACAACTACGTATGGTAGGTTTGGGTGTGGATTTGTCAGAGTTACATTCCAATCGCCTGCTGAATCCTTCACGGGAACATCATTTGTTCTTCTTGCTGCCATTATTGAGTTTAAGCCTTGGGATTCTTATAAATCTTTCTTGTTACTTGGAAGATTGCATAAGACTTAAGTTATAGTGAGATCAAATGTTTCTGATTCTGTGGCTCCAGTATTATCTGTTACATTAACTGTGATATTGAATGGTGGAATTGGTGGTATTGCCATGACATATCCACTATAATCTGCAGTATATGTTGTTGGACCGGCAAGTGTGGTTGGTGGTGGTGGTGCTGGTGCTGGTGGTGGTGGTGGTGTGGCGAAAGTCCAAGTATAAGTATATGGTGCGGTTCCTCCTGTTGCGGTGGCTGTAAAGTTTATTGGTTGTCCTGGAACGGTTGCAGGTCCCGGAGATATTACTGCCGCAGGTATTGTTGAGTTAACTTCTAAAGTTAAAGCTAACGCTGTAGGTCCAGCAGTTACTGTGATGTCTTTGGTTACTTTTTTGCTTGATTGTCTTGCTGCGTCAGTGACTTCTAGCGTAACTCTGGCAGTTCCTGCGTTGGTAAATGTATGAGTTGGGGTTTGGCCGACTTCTGTTGTGTGTGGCGCTCCTCGACCCGCCTCCTCAAAAGTCCAATCATAATTGTATGGGCCCGTTCCTCCCGTTACTGAAGCATTAAACGTGGCCCTAGTTCCGGCAGCTATAGTTCCAGGTGCTGCAATTGATGCTTTTGGCTTTTTAGTGGGGTTTCTACCCCACGGCTTCATATTTCCCACTCCACCTAAAAAAGAAGCATTGTCTTCGTCATCAGAAAATGAACTTATCACTTTTCCGAGTCCCCACACTATAAAAATTATTGCTAAAAGTGTTGTGTACGGTGTAAGTGCGAATATGCTTGCAGTGACATCTAAATCTCCGGCACCCATTACTTTAAAGCTGCCTAGTTTTTCTGTAAAATCAGTTACTGCGCCATTAATTCCCCAAAGTAATGCACCCGTAATAATTAATGCCGTTCCTTGTGAACGCATTTTATTTCTTTTGTCATCTCTTGGCGTGATGAATACTGACACTATTGAAAACATAAATAGTAAGAGTATTAGAAATAAATAAGGCATGACAAATGAGATTAAATCAAATCCTGTGACTGCAACAAATATACTGAATATACCTCCTAGTGAGCCAGCTATTAAACCGAAACCTCTTCGGTCCCCGCCTTCCTTTCCTAAATTGGTCAAACTTAGAGCTCCGTTTATTATTGCAGCTACTAGGATAAATGCGAGTATTGGATTCCAAAACCCAATAGGTAATATATTGTATGCTTTCACTACTGAATATTCTATGCTGCCCGGTTCTGCTGCTAGAACTGTCGGAAGTGTTGCTAATAGTGATGAAAATAATCCTATCTTCTTGCGCATAAAGT
>CALBXV010000525.1 GCA_937890045.1 uncultured archaeon | reverse complement strand
GTACCAGCATTAATTGCCACTGTTTCCATAAGACCACCACCACAACCACCTAAAAGTAAAGTTGCAATCAGTATAATTTTCATTCTTCCACCCACTCCCACCTCTTGCAACCAGCCCGATTATCTGTGAAATCGTAAGCGATACACTTCCACCAGAATAAGATGTCCATCAGTCCTCTTCAATCCAACTCGTAGTACCTTCATCCCACTCATACATCTTGCCATCATCTGGATAAGGCACAGGTGTATCCCATCTGCAAGTGTCTTCGTTCAGCACCCACGATGGGAAGGGTTTGGGTGGGATAAAAGCATCTCTAGCCTGATCGTAGGTGTAGCCTTTGCCAGCGTAGTTTTTTCTAATTGTCCCGTTGTAACTCGTTTGCTTATACAACCCAGAACCGTGCAAATCAGTTAAAAACTTTATACCTAATTCCGCATCTTCTTCACCGTCAACAGTTGTTATATTATTACTAACAGTGTGAACTCGTGTAACTTTATTTTGATCATCTAATTTTGCAAAGTATGCCATTTTTTTCCTCTGCCTATGCAGTGTAAGTCCCATCATCATTAAATGTTAAAATAGTAGTGTCAGCTACCGTTGCTTGGTCTACTGTTGGTGAACCTGTTGTAGTTCCTGAATAATCAGCAGTTGCCATTCTTAAAATAACTACTCCTGAACCACCAGCAGCACCACTTGGTGTAGCGGTGTGACAACCTCCCCCTCCACCACTACCAGTATTTACATCTCCAGTCGTTGCCTGAGTTGAGCCAGCATAAGCACCCCTACCACCTATACCACTCGATCCACCATTATCTCCTCCATCGGTGAAGTAGTTCTGTCCACCACCCCCTGCGGCTCTTGTAACTGCCGAACCTGTTATAGATGAAGATAAACCATCGCCACCAGATCCCGGCGTTCGTCCCGAACCGTCCGTTCCAACAGAGCCAGCCCCTCCACCCCCTCCTGAGCCTGAATTTGAAGCTGTACCAACACCCAAACCTCCAATCCCGCCATCATATCCTTGACTTACTGTTATCGTTGCCATGTTCCAACCAGTAAGACGGTTGAGGCCTTTACCGGGAACTTGCGGATCAGAGCTGGTTGGGCAATAACTTGCCGAACCACTTCCCGAACCACCGGGATTACCATCGGCAGCAG
>CALBXV010000524.1 GCA_937890045.1 uncultured archaeon | reverse complement strand
GCATTTCTCGTATTGTCTGTATATAATGATAAACTATTTTCTTCACTAAAACATTTCCAATCCCAACCATTTGGTAATTTTTGTTCTGTTGGATCATCATATCCACCAAATACTGAAGTATAAATTATTGATTTCAATTCATAAATCCTATCAATTGTTTTATATTTTTATATTCTATATTATTAACTGCCCCAAATAAATTTATAGGAAAAATTGCAGACCAATGTCGATCTTTTAACCCATATATTCGTGGAAACTGTGCATTTTTATTGAAAGAATCGAAATCAAACTTTTTCAATAAAGATACTCTCACCCAAAAAAAATTCCAAATATAATAATAAAATTCATTATCCACTAAAAAATCTATATTTCTTTTCCATTCTCGAATTAATTCATGACTCATATCTCGTAAAATAAAATCACGAATCTCACCATCACCAGACTTTTTATTTAACCCCCTTTCATAAAAATATGAAATTTGTGATCTATTTCTATCTGGTGGATTCGTCACTCCTTTTGAATGAAAAAACAAATAAATATCTTCATCACTGTTTTCTTTAGAATATTCAATCATTTTTAAAATTGTTTCTCCCTCACCCAACTGAATATTAACCAGTTTTAATGGATCATTCCAAAGTTTAACTGGAACTGAATCATGTCGTCTTTTATATAAAACATTTATTTTTTTATAACTTTCAAGAAATTCTTTATTAAATTCTTCCAATTCTATTTCATTTTTATAAATAATTCCAACATTAATTTGTTGTGTTTCATTGTATAATCCACTCTTTACAATTTCATATAAATGAAAATTAAATATCTCTTTCCAATTATTCGTTAAAAATAAATGATAAAATATAACTATATTTTTATTCAAACTCGTAACCAAATTTTTTTATTTCCCAACTACATATTTCTTCAACATATTGTCGTTGTTTATCTGTATAATGTTCTCTCCAACCCTTTGATTGTGATCCAAATTCTTCAGGATATACAGACATCTCTATTTTTGGTATCTCATAAATACTACTAATAAAATCTATATCATCTATTAAATTTTCAAATTTAATTATGTGATCCACCAACAAATTATCTTTTCCATCGAATAAATATGTTTCAGTTAGTAATGGATTTCTATCTATAACATCACGATAATGATTTCTTCTTTGATTATTTACTATTGGAGTTTTTAACCACTCATCCCAATCTAATGTATGTATTACATCATATTGTTGACTTATCATTTTCGTATAATTAAACAAACTCCATATCCGTTGCCATGGATTACGAACACAAGAAATCATTGGTAACTCTTTTTCTGTTGGATAATTTTCTCTAACATATAAAGCTGTAGCATGTTTTTCTTTTTTTCTAACAAAATATTTACCAAAATTCTTTCGAAAAGTTTTACCTGATGTTCGTGGAATATGTATAAATGTACCTATTTTATAATCTTTAAGTTTATAATAACTTCCCATAATATTAATCCCTTGGAATCATCTTTGTTCTTGGATAATGTTTTAAAATAATATTCTCCCCATCATAACTATTCACCGCCCATGGATTTGGAAATGGTGGGGTTGGTCTTTTTTCAATATATAACTTTATATTTGATTCATTTGAAGATTTAACTATAGTATATAATTCACTTACAAATTCCATATAATATTTAGGATTTGGAGTTTTATAAATATGACTTAAAGCATCATACATTATCTGATGATTTGGTGTACACGCTAAGAATCCATTAAATATCAAATTCTTATCATCTCGTACTATAGAAACAAATTCATATTTCTTAACAATATCTTCAATATTAGTTTCAATCATAGCATCGCTATCAATGTAAACTCCTCCCTTTATATACAAATAATAATATCTAAACAAATCACCCTTATGTGGTCCCTCTGTGAACCCATTAAAAACTTTAATTATATTTGAAAATTCTTCTATAGGATTATCCCTAAAAAATTGAATACACTCCACATCTGTAAAATGTTCATACTTCCATCCAACAGATTTTGATTTTATCATTTCAATAACATATTCTGGTTGTTTATTTTTACTTGTTTGCATTATAACCGGTGGTATTTTCATATTCATTTTAATGTAACCTCTACTATATAATTGGTTTTGCCTCTCATAAAATCACCATTTGATAAAATATTAACCTTCCAAATATTTCTATCTAAACTGTCAACGGTTTTACTAGATCCCCAAGATGGTTCAGTACCATCAGGATACACCAAGTAGTCGTCTATTAACACTATTGTATTTTCTTTAACAATTTTACTTATATTATTCCAATCAGACTGACAAGTTTCAAATGAATGTCCTCCATCCATAAAAATTAAATCTATATCAATATCTGGATTATCATCAATAAAATTAGGTAACGTTTGAAGAGTATTTCCTTTATATAAGTATATAGTTGCAAGAGTAGAATTCAATCTTTCTTCCACTGTAATTTGTGATGGTGGCCATTTTGCAACTTCGTACTCAAATGTATTCCTGTCCATATCATCCCAAAGATCAAATCCATAGTAAACTATATCTTTACTATTATTCACATTTTGTGCTGTCTGTATCATTCTTTGAGCGTGTTCTCCCTTCCAAGTCCCCACTTCTAAAATCGACTTCACTTTATAATTTCGTATATATTCAAATAAATAATCGTATCTCATTATATCATCCCAAATTTATAAATAAATCAATATTATCTTCATAAAATAAATTAATAATTGTTTCTTCGTCATGAGCATAACTTGAATTTTTTGTTTGATCTATTTGAGTTTTGTAAAGTAGTATAAATTTATCCCAACTGTTTCTATAACCAAATAAAAAACTTGCATTTAAATTTATTTTTTTACCAAAATATTTCATATTACTATTATAATGATATATATGATTATCATCAAAATCAAGTTCAGTAAAATTCCATCGATCTCTTGTTTCCTTAAATCTACCATAAGACACGTCTACCCACGAAAAAAAACCTGTATTAAAAACATTTTCTTTAATCAACCTATCAATAAAAAATATTTTACTTGACCAAATAGTAAATATTTTACGATAAGAATCTTCACCTGACTTTTTATATTCATCTCTATAATGTCTTACTCCCTTTTCCCCAATATTATTAATTTTTTTAAGTTCTTCCTGATTTTGATTTTTACACGATTCAAGATAAAATTTTGATATTTTCCAAGTTGGCAATTCAGAAATACTTTTCTTCTTTGGAATGAAATTCTCTGTTTTTATATACTTCTCAACATAATTTAAAATATTTTCATCTTCATAATAAAATATAATATTTGAATTCTTTAACAAATTAAAAGTAAACGGCATATTGGTAAGATAATGTTCATGACTATGCCTCGCTGGGCCACCATCGTTTGCTAATACTTCCCAATACCCAGTACAAAATGTAACTTTTTTCCTATTCATTCACGTACTTCTCTAATTCTGTGCCAATTAAATCTGTATATATTTCATCTATAATCCGTGGATTTAACTGATTAGTCCAATTTCCATAATATTTCTTTTCAAATCATCTTTCACAAATAAATTTCTCCATTTACAAAATTATCTGATATTGGATATTGTCTTTGTGAAGTATAACATTTAGAATATCTTACTACTCCCTGTGAAGTGCCACATTGATTACTAACATTAATTTTTGCCTGTGATTTAATATATAACTGAATTCTTAAATCTATATGTCTCATATCTAAAACATCATTTATAAAATCAAATGGTGTTTCTTTAAGTGGTTTATATGAATAATAGAAATATGGTAATGGATTATCTTTCAATACTTTACTCATAACTTCTGTATCTTTGTTATATGATTTTTCAGAATACTTTCCATTTTGAGTACCGAATCTATCTGATACTAATAAACAACCAAAATCACTATCACCCGCGGTTTCGTGGATGATGCTATCCCCAAACTTTTTCTCCTCATCTGACCAATATATTTCAGGTTGACAATCTTTCATTTCTTCCACTGTGAATTGCCAAAACTTTAACATTTGTTTAACCAAAGGAACGTCTGTACTATCTTTATCATATATTCTATAATGGTCGTGAAATACCTCACCATCTATTTCATCTACAAACTCATCTACGTATGGATTATTATCAAAAATATTTTTTACATTTTCAAATGGATTACTCCATGAACTCCAATTATCTAAATACTGACCAAATAATTTTTCTAATAATTTAACAGATGGAACACAAACCTTACAATCAGGATATTTTTCTTTTAATAGTCGTGGCATTGCTGATATAATTCCCCAATCACCAATTCCATGAGCTGTTCTCATAACCATAAACTCTTGATTATCTAAATAATCATCTGGTATAACCCACCCCTCTGATTTTTCAAAACCAAGATGTTCTACGTCATCAACCGAATATAATTGGTTATTTAATATTCTCCAAAATATCACTCTAAGTGCAGTCCTTTATGAAAATTATTCCAAAACCTTTCATTTTTTATTTTTCCAATACGTAAATTTGATCAGTAATATGCCTACTGCTATTTAATCTATTTTTTGGTTGGACAATTTTATCTTTCATTTTTAAGTCAAATTTTTCTTCTATTATTTTCATTCCTTGTTCATAGTTTTCAACGAGCCAAGAATGTTCAAAAATTATTGTTTTCGATGAATCCAAAGATTTAGCTTTTTGCAAATAAGAATCATAAACACCTTTGATGATATTTTCATCTGATAAATTTTTATCCCATCTTTTATAAGATTTTATATATGCATTCCACTTTTTATAAATCACTATTATTTTATCAGAATGTTTGAAAGACGGCATCTGATGTTTTGCAGCTACTTTTGGTCTTGGAAGTTCTTTGATCTCCGGTGTTTCTGTGTAAGCATTATA
This sequence comes from uncultured archaeon, assembly GCA_937890045.1. The sequence continues at coordinate 1,042 of CALBXV010000524.1, read as the reverse complement.
CACTATATTGTAAAAATTATTAATAATAGACCACTCTAAAAAGTTTGTCCCACTTCTTGGCAACCCATAAATTTGAACTGTGTTTTTCATTTTATTCTCCAAAATATCATTTAAATACTTTTTGTTTAGTTAAATCTATACAAGACATGGCCCCACCAGTATCTTCGTTTACCTTTGGAGTGTGCTTCATCAAAATCAAACCACGAGCAGCATCTTCCGGTGTCATATACATATTATAACCAATCAATCCAAAATCATCCTTTTCATATTTGATTTCGTTATGTCTACCTTCATATCTCATCATTTTAAACCAATCCACAGCATTTTCATCATTAGTTAAAATCATACCACCCTTACCTATTGGTATTCTCTTTTTAATTTGAAATGACACAACTTGAAATCCATCACCAGCTTCATACATTCCCTCTGTCCATCTTGTAGCACCATCATAAACTTTAGTTGGGTTTAATTGATATATTCCACTCCATTCTATGTCCTCAAACTTAACCTTACATCCAGCATTTATAATAGTCATAGGAACAGAAACGTATGTTCTGGATGGAATAGTTATTTCTCCATCATAATTCAAATACTTCAAACAAAGGAATAATCCATCTGTACAATTATCTACTGAAATACCGTATTTACATCCAGCAAACTTTGCAACTTCATTTTCAAACATTTCAACCACATCCCACGGATCATTCCAATCATACCCATATTCTCTAACTTGATCGAGTTCTGGTCGTTGAAATTCTTTTGGGATTTTACCTACTGGCCAAATTTTATATCCCATTTTACCAACTCACTTCCCAATCTTCAAATTCTGCTGCTATACAATCTATCTTATAATCTTTTCTTCCACCATCTTCTAATTGATCCTGTATTATGTTCTTTGCAGTGTTCCTAATTCCATTTAATCCGTGAGTTAGTCCAAGATTTCCGTCACCATCACCTGCTCTGTATTTGGTTTCGTTGTGCCAGATATGTAAGTTCATCTGTGATAATACTACAATGGCTCTAATCATTTTACCATCTAAAC
>CALBXV010000523.1 GCA_937890045.1 uncultured archaeon | reverse complement strand
ACCAATGGGCGATTGTATTTGTATACAAAGAAATAGATAGAAGTTGTGTGATTGGAGGCAATCATATCGAATTGTTTAGCCCAAAAAACTAAAACTAAGCCTCGGTCTTATCGTATCGAGATTTAAAGGAGCTTAAAATGTTATTAAATAAGATAAAAATATTATGTTTATCAATTATCTTACTAACTTTGGGTACAACTGATATATATGCAGATCATACACATAAAACAAGTGTAGTTAAAAAAGTTCTACAATCAGTAGTTGAAGTTATTTCAGAAAAAGACACAACTAATTTAGATAATCTTAGTGGTGGTGTCAGAGAAAATGATAGGGGTGGTTTTAGGTTTAGAGAAGACCAAAACCAAAATCAACGTCCGCCTATGCAACCAGGCACCAATCCAAAAGATGAATCAAATCATATGGGTTCTGGATTTGTTGTTAGTAGTGATGGGTATGTTATAACTAATGCTCATGTAGTAAATAATTGTATTACTAATTGTAAAAAAATAACACTTATTTTTCACAACGAAGAAGTATATGAAGCTAAATTAATAAATTATGATGAAGATTCTGATATAGCGTTATTAGAAATTATTAATAATCATGATAAAGTATTTCCTTTTTTAACATGGGGAGATAAACCAGAATTAGGTGATGATGTAATTGCAATTGGTTCACCAATGAATCAATCTTTTACTATTACAACTGGTATTGTATCATCAATAGATAGGTTTATAGCAAAGAGAGGAACATCGCCCGAGTCTCGATCCAGCTGGTTTGTTCCTTTCATACAAACTGATGCATCTGTTAATCCAGGCAACTCTGGTGGCCCATTATTTGATTCTAGAGGGAATGTTATTGGAATTAACAGTATGATTATTACTGATAGTGGTAGGGGTAGTATTGGACTAGGATTTGCAGTTGATGGGACATACGCTCAAACAATAATTAAAAAATTGTATAGTGGTGAACAAATTGTAAGACCATTTTTGGGTATTGTATACCGTCCAGTAGAAAGTAAGGACATGGAAAACTTTCGATATGGTAAAGGTGCATATATACAAGAGATAGTTAAAGATAGTCCAGCATTTGGTATCTTAAAAAAAGATGATATTATTGTAAAACTTAATGGTAAAGATGTAAAATTGAGAATGTTTGCATCAGTTATTAAGATGAAAGATGTTGGTGACGTAATTCAATTAGAAATACTTAGGAATAGTATGCTTATTCCTATAGAAATAATTCTCCAACCCAAATCATCATAATGAAGGATACATATTATGAAGTTTTGTCATTTGAACGATTTAAGTGAAAATGGGTACGAACTATCTCAACGTGAAGAAAGAGATGGTAAGCGGGTATATATAACTCCAAATGGAAACGTATACCCGTCAATCACCTCTATTCTAGGCAGTCAACCAAAGCCTGGAATAGAGGTGTGGAGAAGAAAAGTAGGAGAAGATAAAGCAAATAGGATTGTAAAAGACTCAAGTAAATTGGGTACTGCTGTCCATGATCTTTGTGAACAATATTTATATAATTTACCCTTGAAGTGTAACAACCCCGAAGCGGTTGAAGTTTTCAATCGTCTTAGATTTCGATTAAAAAATATCAATAACATTTACGGTTTAGAAATTCCATTACATAGTGATATGTTGGGAGTTGCTGGCACCGCTGATTGTATAGCAGAATATAATGGTGTATTATCTTTAATCGATTTTAAGACATCTCGAAGAGCAAAAAAAGAAGATTGGATTGAGGATTACTATATTCAAACAATGTTTTATGCAGCTGCATTTTATGAGATGGTTGGTGCGTTGCCAGAACAAGTCGTGATATTGATAGCGGTTCGGGATAGTACTGAAGTGCAGACCTTTACAAAACCTATTAAGGAACTGGATAAGTATATGGATAAGCTGTTAACTATTATGAAAAAGAGCCCATCAATTATACAGCAAGACTAGTTCCTTACATTCTAACAGTTTTTTTAGTATTCTTATATTATGATTTTAGAAAAAAAAGATTCCATGTTTGCTGCTATGAAGATGATTGAGTACTTCCAGAGCTTTAAACGTATTGATGATTATTTTCGTGCTAGAAAAATAGAAAGAGTTAAGAGTATCCCTCTACCGCTACCAGGCATGGGTAGTATTGAGGATGAAATGTTTCAAGACTATACTATGCATCCAGCGGAGATGGACTTCCAAGTATGTCAAATCCCATTAGTAAATTTCGATACTATGCTGGAAAAGACTGCATCTTTTTCACCAGA
>CALBXV010000522.1 GCA_937890045.1 uncultured archaeon | reverse complement strand
TAGGATAATGAAAACATTTCACATAGATGAACCGAGAGAAATCGGAAAAAAGAGATTAAGAGTAACACCAAAAGAGTTAAATATGGTTAAAAATGATTTAACTGAATTGGCAGTTAAGAAAAAATTAAAAAAGTTAGTTAAAAAGGAAATAGCAGAACGACAAATATTGATAAATAAGGCAATTATAAATGAATAAGTTAACTCAATGGCTAATTGATCCTTATGTGAAAGAGGAATTTGGTGCACCTGCAGGTGTACTACCTTCACCTAGTAAAAAATACGTAAAGAAAGCTAAGAAAAAAGTAGATCAATTAAATAAACAGATAAAGTATACAGATACTTTTAGTACACAACATCTTGATGAGGCACAAGATTGGGATAAGATTATTGCTATATATCCAGGTAGATTTCAACCATTTGGACCACATCATTTAAAAGTATATAAATCACTTCAAAAACAATTTGATGATGTTTATATTGTAACTTCTAATATTCAGAAACCACCTCGACACCCTTTAAATTTTAAAGAGAAAAAAGCACATATGGTTAAAATGGGAATTCCTTCAAAAAATATATTGATGGATAATCCATATAAACCTGCTAGTTTATATAGAAAATTTAACCCAAAGAAAACTGTAGCCGTATTTGTAGTTGGAAAGAAGGATAAGGGTAGATTATCAGGTGGCAAATATTTTCAAGATTATAAAAAGAATAAAAAAGATTTAAAAGGATTTAGTACACACGGATATGTTCTACAAGCACCACATATATCAGTAAATGTTGCTGGTAAAGAAATTAGTGGAACTACTATGAGAACTATTTTGGGAAATCCTAAAATAAAACCAAAACAACGACAATTATTGTTTAAAAAACTTTTTGGATATTGGAATGCTTCTGTTTATAAAATGATGACAGATAGGTTTGGTAAATTATATGAATATGTTGATAATAATTTAGATAAAGTACGGAATGAATTTCATATGTTGGTTGAGAGTAGTATTATGGCAGGTGCTCCCGTTGATGATGGACCACCTATATTTTATAATAGTTTTTCAGATTATAAAATAAATACTGAGAAGTGGATAAGAAAAACATTTGAAGATATTGGTTGGCAAATAATAGATTATATGATTAGTAAAAATGCGGAAGATCCTGGATGGGATTTAACATTAAAAACTAGCATTGTTCCTGCAGTATCATATGGTAAAACAGGTGGAAGTGAAAAAGAAGCTATTTCTAAATATAAACAACACGTTCAAGATAGAATTTTACAAAATTTGGGTTGGCAAATAGTACAATGGATGGGTATTAAGGATGATAATACTACTACAGGTGTTGATATAGGAGTATCAAAAGTTTCACCTGGTGCACATAATGCAGATAAGAATACAGATTTAAAAGAAAGTGTTAATTTAGATAAAGAAGTAGAATTTCTTCTTGAAGTAGATGGAATGTTGTTAGAAGAAGGAGTTAAGTTTAATAACTTTTTAAAAGATTGGGCTAAAAAAGGAAAACAACCATTAGATAAAGTTAGACAAACAATGATGAATAAAAATGCTTTTTCTGTTGCTAAATTAAATGATTTTAGTGTAGATAAAGTATTAGATGGTGCAAAAAAAGGTTTTAAGCAGTATCAAAAAATTATAAATTATGTTCCTGATAAAATAGCCGATAAATTACACCAAACTAAATTTGGGAAATCTAAAGAAAAACATTTGGCAAAACTTGATGATTATTTGAAAAATCATCCAAAACTAAAAAAAGTAATGGGTGTAGCAGCTGCAGCAGGTATAACTTATGCTTGGACTAAGATGACATTCATCGGAGATCCTGAGTATGATTTAGATTTATCATCAGCTGCATCAGCAGCCGCTATGGGTGAATATAGTATGCAAGATTTGTTTTCGGGAAAAATGGGAACTAAATTTTTAGTATTAACCGCAGTAGGTGCTACTACAGGTTTGACAGCACCTTATACAAAGATTTTAGGTAGTGCTGGAACTATGGCAGCAGGTGTTAGTTTTGGTGCATATAGAGCATATAAAGCACGTAAACAAAAGAAAGCAGGTGCTGAAAAGAAAGCAAAAACATCAGCACCCGATACAGTAAAGAATCCTAATCCAAAAGGAAGGAAGAAAACAGTTAATCGCCAAAGTGCAGTTAGGTGGGTAGCAAAGAATAAAGGAAATAAAGCAGCAAAAAAATATGCAAGTGGGTTATCCGAAATTAATTTAGATGATGAAGTTAATTTATTAATTGAAGGTGGAGCAGCAGGTCATATGAGTCATCCATTTGATGACAACCATTTAACTTTTGGTGATTTTAAAAATATTATAGATTTGAGTTTGAGTGGACAGTTGAATAGAGAAGATAACGTTACAGAGAAACTTGATGGACAAAACTTAATGGTGAGTTGGATAGATGGTAAGTTAAGAGCAGCTAGAAATAAAGGAAATTTACAGAATTTTGGTGCTAGTTCTCTTGATATAAATGGTATGGCTTCTAAATTTGCAGGTAGAGGTAATATAAAAGATGCTTTTGTATTTGCTATGAAAGATTTAGAAAAAGCAATAGGTTCATTGAGTGATAAACAGAAAGAAAAAGTATTTGGTAATGGTAGTAAGTGGATGAATTTAGAAGTGATTTATCCTAAAGCACCAAGAATTATAGATTATGATGTTTCTGAACTATTTTTTCATGGAAGTATTGAGATAGATGAAAGTGGTAGAACTATATCTCAAGCAAAAGGTAGTGCAAGAATGTTAGAAGGTATGATTAGACAGGTAAACCAGCACGTACAAAGAAAATTTAAAATATCAAAACCAATTGCATTAAGTTTACCAAAAGTGCAAAATTATTCAAAAAGAAAAAAATATTTTTTATCTAAGTTGAGAAAGTTACAGACTATTTATAAACTAAAGGATAATGATACTTTAGGTATGTATCATGAGATGTATTGGAGAGAGTATATCTTTAATGGTGCAAAACAACATAAATATAAGATATCAAGACCAGTTTTAGAGTCATTAGTAAGAAGGTGGGCTTATTTAGATAAGTCATTCAGATTGGATAATAAAAATATAGAAAATGATAAGTTTTTAAGTTGGGCAAAAGGAGTTGACAAGTTTAATTTGAAAAAGTTACAAGAAGACCATATAAAACCATTTGAATTGTTGTTTTTAGAGTTAGGTGCTGAGATTTTAAAGAATTTGGAAGGATTTTTGGCAGTAAATCCGAAAAGCGCCGCTAAAAAATTGAAAAATGAGTTAGGAAGAGCAGTTTCTGTATTAAAATCATCAAAAGATATAAAAAAATTAAATGTATTAAAGAAAAATTTAGAAAAAATCAATTCTTTAGGTGGATCGTCTGCAATAGTTCCATCAGAGGGTTTAGTTTTTAAATATAAAGGTAAAATGTATAAATTTACGGGTTTATTTGCACCTGTAAATCAAATATTGGGCGCAATGAAGTTTGTGAGATAATATGGCTAATAGAGAATCAGAAAGACAAGATAAGGCTATGAAAGCTGTTTTACAAGGAGAAACTCCTGAAAAAAGAGTGATGGTTGGGTATGAACCCGAAAAAAAATCATCAAGTAACGGAAAAACGGTAGAAAGTCATTTAACTGATATAATGAAAGATGTTAGAATGCCCTGGTTTTGTCCAGAGTGTGATAAGACAATGAAGATAAAACTTGATAATAAGTTTTGGAGATTATTTGGACATTGTTTTGATTGTCAAGTAAAAATTGAAACTCAACTTCGTATTGAGGGAAAATATGAAGAATGGGCAGAAAATAAGATTAAAGAAAACCAAAAGTCATATTATAGGGATATGTTACAATCATTGGCAGAATGGAAGGAAAATGCTTCCAAAGTAGAATTTTTAGAAGAAGTTGGTGCACTTGAACTTGAAATGGAGAGTGAAAGTTGGAAAACACCACAAGAAAACATAGATAAAATAGCTGATGAGGCCGAAGAGTTCATCAGAAAACAACTAAAAGAATTAGAGTAACTATTTATATATATGACAGAAAATAAACTCTTAAATAGGAGATTAAAATGGCTATAAATGACCATCCAAGTGATTATACTCAATTTCAAAAATTTGGACATCCTGGAAAATATCGTTCATTAAAGATAGTAAATAATGCAACGGGAAGTTTCACAGGTTCAGATTATGGAGCAGGTGGACTTATCGTAGGAGAAGCATCAACAACTGGACACGCTGATTTATCAGGTGGTGGAAGAGTAAATCTTGCACACTTGACAGTTGGAACACAGTATGATTTTTCACTAAAAGAAGTGGCTTGTAACGCAAAAACAGTATATGTACTTATACGTAATCCAAAGCTTGCATAATGGATAAAAACTATAAAGATATTATAAAGAAGGAATATATAAAATGTGCACAAGATCCCGTGTATTTTTTAAAGAAGTATTCTTATATTCAACACCCAATACGAGGTAAGATACCATTTCATCTTTATGATTTTCAAGAGAAGACAGTAGAAGAGTTTAAAGAAAATAGATTTCAAATAATTCTTAAAGCCCGACAACTTGGTATATCTACTATTACTGCTGGCTACTCTTTATGGATGATGACTTTCCAATCAGACAAGAATATATTGGTTATTGCTACTAAACAAGATACTGCTAAAAATCTTGTAACAAAAATTAGAGTAATGCACGCAAATCTTCCAAGTTGGTTAAAACAACCATGTGTTGAAGATAATAAGTTATCATTGAGATATAAGAATGGTTCTCAGGTTAAAGCAATTTCAAGTAGTGATGAAAGTGGTCGTTCAGAGGCATTGTCATTATTGATACTTGATGAGGCAGCATTTATTGAAAAAATTGATACAATATGGGCAGCAGCATCTCAGACACTTTCAACGGGTGGTCAATGTATTGCATTATCTACACCAAATGGTGTTGGTAATTGGTTTCATAGAACTTGGGTTGATGCAGAAGACGGATTGAATGATTTTAATTTTACTAGACTACATTGGTCTTTACATCCTGAAAGAGGACAAGATTGGAGAGAAGAACAAGATAAGTTGTTGGGTCCTTCAATGGCAGCTCAAGAATGTGATTGTGATTTTATCACTTCAGGGCAAAATGTTATTGATGGTTTAATTTTGGAAGAAATTAAAGAAAATATGATTGTAGATCCAATTGAAAAAAGAGGAGTAGATAGTAATGTTTGGGTATGGGAGCCGCCAAATTATACAAAAAATTATTTAGTATGTGCAGACGTTAGTAGAGGAGACTCTACAGACTACTCTGCTTTTCACGTTATTGAATTGGAAGAAGTAAAACAGGTAGCAGAATATAAAGGTAGAATATCTACAAGAGATTTTGGTAATATGTTAGTTAATATTTCTAATGAATATAATGAAGCATTACTTGTTGTGGAAAACAATAATATTGGTTGGGCAGCAATTCAACAAGTAATAGATAGGGAATATCCTAATTTATTTTATTCAAGTAAAGATTTAAAGTGGGTAGATGTTGAAAGACAGATTACTAATAAGCATTATAGAGAGGAAAAGAAAATGACTCCTGGTTTTACAATGTCTATGAAGACAAGACCATTAGTTATTGCTAAATTAGAAGAATTTTTTAGAGAAAAAGCTGTAAGTATTTATTCTCAACGGTTATTAGATGAATTATTTGTATTTATATACAATGGAAGTAAAGCAGAAGCAATGAGAGGATATAACGACGATTTGGTTATATCTTTTGGTATTGGTTTGTGGGTAAGAGAAACTGCTTTAAGATTAAAGGCACAGGGAATTGAATTACAGAGAAAAACTTTAGATAGCTTTCAATTAAATGAAGGCATATACACTCCAGAAGAAAATAGACCCGATTCTTGGGATTGGCACGTTGGCCCAGAGAAAGAAAAAGAGTCATTGGAGTGGTTAATTAACTAAGTGAGGTAAAAATGGCTGATAAATCATTATTTGGTAGACTACAAAGATTATTTTCTACAAACGTTATTGTTAGAAACGTTGGTGGTAGAAAATTAAAAGTTGCAGATACAGATAAAGCTCAAATGATGGCAAGAAGAAACTTAATTGACAGATATACAAGATTGTATTCTGGTTATGGAGTTTCTGCCGTATCGGATGCCGTAGCAAAAAAAGCACAAAGAATAGGATTATTTAAAGATTATGAAACAATGGATAGTGATGGCATAATCTCATCAGCACTTGATATCTATGCAGATGAATCAACAATGAAATCTGAATATGGTAATGTTATAGAAATTAATAGTGATAATTCTAATATTAAAGAAATATTACATAATCTTTTTTATGATATATTGAATGTTGAATTTAATTTGTGGCCTTGGGTTCGTAATATGTGTAAATATGGAGATTTCTTTTTACAATTAGAAATTAATGAAAAATATGGTATTACAAATGTAAATCCAATGTCTGCATATGATGTTGTAAGAGTAGAAGGTATAGATGCAGAGAATCCACAACTTGTTAAATTCCACCTTGAACAGTCAGAAAATATACATGCTATGCAAAGTAGGATACAGTTTGGTAAAGATAAACCATATGAACTTGAAAATTATGAAGTAGCACATTTCAGATTACTTTCAGATTCTAATTATCTTCCATATGGTAAGTCTATGATTGAACAAGGAAGAAAAGTATGGAAGCAGTTACAGTTGATGGAAGATGCTATGTTAATACACCGTATTATGAGAGCACCAGAAAAGAGAGTGTTTAGAGTAGATATAGGAAACATACCACCCGCTGAAGTTGATAACTATATGCAAAAAATCATCAATAAGATGAAGAAAGCGCCTATAATTGATAATACTACAGGTGATTATAATTTGAAATATAATATTCAAAATGTTACGGAAGATTTTTTCTTGCCTGTACGTGGTGGAGATAGTGGAACACAAATTGATTCTTTGCCAGGATTGACTTATGAAGCAATAGAAGATATTGAATATCTTAAAAATAAAATGCTAGCAGCACTTCGTGTTCCAAAAGCATTTCTTGGATATGAAGAAGGACTTGGTAGTAAAGCTACACTTGCAGCAGAAGATGTAAGGTTTGCAAGAACGATTGAAAGAATCCAAAGAATTACTGTATCTGAATTGACGAAAATTGCAATAGTTCATTTATATGCACAAGGATTTACAGATGAAGAACTTGTAAACTTTGAATTAAATCTTACAAATCCATCTACAATTTATGAAACTGAAAAAGTTGAGTTGTGGAATAGTAAAACTACATTAGCTTCGTCTATGATACAAGATGGTTTAGTTTCTACAGAGTGGATTTATAAGAATATATTTAATTTTACGGATAAAGAAATTAAAGAAATGGATAATGAAATTGTATTTGATTACAAACAGAAATTCAGACGATCACAGATAGAAAATGAGGGTAATGATCCTGCAAAGAGTGGTGAAGCACAAGGAACACCCTCAGATGCACAAGCGGGTAGGACAGGACACGAGTTGGATGATATAGGTGGTTCACCTCCAGGTGGTTGGAACGGTGCAGGAAGACCAAAAGAGGGTGGAAAATATGGAAAAGATAGTGGCGCAAGAGGTAGAGATCCAATAGGTAAGCATGATAGAAAAAAGAGTTATAGTCCGCATTTAGCACTTGCACATTTTGATGGATTAAAGAAAAATATGAAGAAATTCACCAAAAAGGATTATAAGTTAATAAATGAGGCTGAAATGATAGAAAACGAATATAAAGAAGAACTTGAGGAGTCTAAATTAAAGTAATTTTTCATATTTTTATATTTATATATGACACACTTTTTAATGATTGGAGCAATCTATGTTAAATAGAAAACTAGGGCATTCGAAGATAAAAAATGCTGGAATACTTTTTGAACTGTTAACAAGACAAATTACAGTAGATTTAATGGAGTCGGATAAATCTAAGGCAGTTGATATTTTAAAAAAATATTTTCATAATAAAACAGAATTGGGAAAAGAATATCAATTATATAAAGTTTTAGTTGAAAATAAATACAGTTCTGAATCGAGAGCAGAATCTTTGATTGATGCGGTTTTAGAGAGCAGAAAAAAATTAAATAATTCTACTATTAAAAAGGAAAAATATAATGCTATTAAAGAAATTAAAGAATGTTATGATATAAGAGACTTTTTTAATGCACGAATTCCTAATTATAAAGTTTTAGCATCAATATATAATGTGTTTCAAACTCAAGATAGTGTCCAGCCTGAATTGTATGTTAAATCAAAATATACTATTGTTGAAAATTTAACTATTAATTCAAAACCAGCTAAAAAGAATAAAACTTTTGAATACCTTAAAAAACAAGAAAAAGATTTAAGATTACTAGCATATTCAACTTTAGTAGATAAGTTCAATAAAAAATATAAAAATTTAAATAATGAACAAAAAACATTAATAAAAGAATATATCAATAATATTTCTAATACTAATAAATTAAGAGAGTATGTAAATACTGAAGTAGATAAAGTTAAAAAGTCATTAAAAAAACAAGTTCAAACTGTAGATGATAAAGTTACACAAATTAAATTAACAGAAGTTGTTAATCAAATTGATGGTTTGAAAAAAGGTAAAATTGTTTCTGATAAGCAGGTTGTTTCAATGATGAGGTATTATCAACTAATAGAGGAAATAGATTATGTCGCAAACAATTAAATTATCAAAACTTAAAGAAATTATTAGAGATCTTTTAACAAAAGAGTTAGAAGAGGCTTCTACAACTGTAACTGCTGGTGGTTCTTATATGACACCTGCCGCATTTACTGCTAAAGGAAAAGATAGACGAAAGAAAAATGCTAAACAAAGTGGATATGCTTTAGCAGAGGCTAAGTTTGCAGTCAAGTTTCAGTTAGGCAGTGAAATGGGTGATACGGCTACTATTATTGTTAATGCAGGTTCAGCAGGTGCTGCAAAAATGGTAGTTGCTAAACAACTTAAAGGTGGAGCTAAAAAAGTTGTTAGTGTAAAAAGAGTTGATGCAGGTAAAGCAAAACAGATTGATAAGAAACTTGAATCCGTAAATGAAGCTGCAAAAGGATTAAAGGGATATCAAAAGTATGTAGCTAAAAATAAAGGTAAACTTTTATTTTATGCAGAAAGTCCTGATAGTGAAGTTTTTATGGGACTAGGAAAAACTAAAAATGGAAAATTTGATTTGAGTTA
>CALBXV010000521.1 GCA_937890045.1 uncultured archaeon | reverse complement strand
TTAGATCATATTATTTACAATATATTGGAACAAATTTAAAGACAATTCTAAAAGGTAAAGCCCTAGATAAATCATACGATGAATTAATTAAAAATATAAATTTATTTCCAGAACAACTAATCGGAAGAAGAGATATTGTAATTAAAGCATTATCCTCAAATAATTTAGATGAAGCGGTAAATGTTCTTCTTGAAAGTGAATTCAAAGATGAAATAGAAAAGGCATATAAAACTTATCAAAATAAAAATGAGTTTCAAATGTTTGACATATATATAGATAAAGCAATTTTTCAAGGTATTATAAATCAATTATTAAAAATTAATAATAATGATAGACAGAAAATAAGTGAAATTGTATCCATAGATATTGACTCTTATAACTTACTTGCAATTTTAAGATCTAAATTATGGAATATAGATAAATCGGTAATAAAGGAGTTATTAATTTATCCCACTTTTAAAATTTCATCCAGTATATTAAAAAAAATAATTCAAACAGATTCAATTACAGAGGCAATAAAATATTTAAACGTGGCAGAATACAAAAATTTTATTCAAACAACAAATTCAGATGAGGAAATAATTAGCAACCTTGAACGGGGATTTAAAATATTAACATATAAAAAATCTAAAAAACCATTTCTTTGGAACGCGTTTGATTCAACACAAATTTTAGGTTTAATAAAACTGAAAGAAATTGAATGTGAAAATTTATCATCAATAGCGTTTGGAGTAAAAGTCGGAATGGAATTCCAAAACATAGTGAAAAAATTAAATTTAATTTAATAATTTTTATTTATTTCCAATTTATTTTTATTCTTTTAGTTTCAGGATTAATTTTTCTAAAAAGTGTACCTGAACCATCATAAAATTTGGTAAACCATTCATATAAATGAAGCCTAATAGTTTGAATGTAAACAATTAGACCTTCCATTAAAATAATTAAAATATTACAAATTATTGCAAGTACCAATCCAGCAACTCCAAGATTTAAAGCTGCATTTGTTGCAATCATTAATGCTGCATGAACAACTAAAAGGACGCCTAATCTCCCGTAACTAATAGTGTTAGAAAGAAATCCAGGAAGTTTTTCAAATAATGTTTCGATTGGATTAACCATTAGAGACTCACCAAAATCTTCTCCAGGTAATTTACCCATTTTAATTGCTACAGATTTACCAAACATTAGAATAAATATTACTGGTAATACAATTGATAAGGAGAGTAATGTAGCTTGAGTATTATTAATGAAAGGAAGTAAAGGTAATGGTTGAGTATCAGTTAACATATTCCCAAAATTTAATCCTGCTCCTATAAAAGCCAAACCAAAGATTACTCCAAAGAAATAAAGTAAAAATGTTGGAAGTCTTTCAACTATTACTTCAACAAATTCATTTTCTTTAATTCCATTTAATACTCCCAGAAATAAACCAGTTCCAATATGTAATATTCCAATCATCCACGAAAATGTGAGTAATGTCATAATAGAATCAAGATTTAGTTGATGGTGGTGATGGTCTACAACATGTAGTAATTCAAATTGTCCTAAAAATGGAAGTAAAGCTTTTGTACTAAAACCAAATACTTCACCTATCATTATACCAGCAATTGATGCTGAAATACCAGTTAACATAAAAATTGTTGCCCATTGTTTTAATGAATCATTACCTCTTTTATACAAAAATGCACTAAATCCAAATAATACTAGTCCATGACCTAGATCTGCAAACATAATTCCAAAGAAAATAGGAAATATAAGAGAAGTAATTGGAGTTGGGTCAATTTCTCCATATTTTGGCGGACCTTGATTTAAGGTTATATTATTAAACGCTTTAGCAATTCCTTTATTCTTTAAAAGCGTGGGAATATTATCATGTGTATGATGATTAGCTTTATTAATTAATATAATATAATTACCGAATTTATCTTTAAATTGAGTGAGAAAATCACTTACAATATACCCCTTAACAATAGCAAATCGTTTAAATTGACCTACACGACTTAGTTTATCTAATATTTGATAAGCTGTTAATGAAGCTTCATGTAATGCAAGAAGTTGATGTTTGGAATTGGTAATTATATCATTAATTTGGTCTTGAAGATCATGTTGAATTTTTTCTAATTCAGATATCTTATTTTGTATCAAACTATAAGCTTCTTTAGGATTTGCTGGATATTCTGCAGGAATTGTAAATGATTTAATTTCAAAACTTCGAAGAACTTTGTCGATTCTATCAGCATCTAATTTAGTACTTGCTATTAAAACAGCACTTTGAGAATTGGTAATTGGAGAACTGACCAATAGATCATTTGATAAACTATTAGTAAGTTCTGGTAAATCTTTATTTGATACTACAGCAAAAACTGCAAATATACGTTTAAATTTTTCAATATTTTCTAAATTAATGGACATATGAGAAAGTAATCTATGAGTAGATTCTAAAGTAATTGTATCAGCTAATTGTTTAGTAATAGTATTTTTTTTATCTAATAAATTCCGTAGATTTACTACTAATGAACTAGAATCAGTTTCAAGTTTATTAATAAAATGGTTCCAATCATGTATAGTATATTCTTCAGTTTTAATATCATAACCATGAAATAACATATCCATAATTCCTGGTTCAATTGGTATAGCTAAAGATTCAATGATTTCCTTAAGATCAACATATAATTTGAATGCTTTATTACGAGTTTCATTTACAACAGGGTCTAAATCACGAACTTCTGGATTAATATAATGAAACCAATCAAATTCGGATAATTGCTTTGCTACAGAAGATAAATGACTTCTTGGGAATATGATAGTAGCATGTGATAACTTAGCAACAGTCATTTTTTCTCAGTTAGATAATATAAATTGAGATGGAAGAAAATTAGATATGAGGAATGGGAAATTTCTACTCCTCATATCAATATCAACGATAAAAGTTAATCAGCCAACTAATAATAATGCAATAACTAAAGCATATATTGCTAATGCTTCACCTAAAGCAGTTATAATAATAGCAGTTGTTTTAGTCTCTGGTCTTTCAGCAACAGCAGCCATACCAGCAGCTCCAGCTTTACCTACAGCAAATCCAGCAGCTATAGAGCCCATTCCAAATGCTAGACCAGCAGCGATAACTTTAGCAGCTTCTGGATCATTAGGGAAAAAGCCACCACTACTTTCTAAACTTGCAGATTCAGATGCACCAAATACTGGAATTGGAGCTAACATAACACTAATAATAGAAATTACTAGTAACAACATCATTGGGTTGAAAATTAATTTATTATTCAATTCTAACAAATAAATCATCAAAATTAATATTTATAAACCTTTATAGTTAATTTCAATTATTTACTTTCTGCTTAGTAATTTTATTAATTTTATCTACATCAGTACTTAAATCATTTTTTTGTAATTCAAAATTATCTTTAATTTTTTTATTAACTTCATCAAAAATTTTGTTAATTTTACGATCTATATCCATAACTATATCTCCTGCCTCGCTTCAATAATTTTTTTTACATGTTTAAGTTTAACAAAATCTTCTCTTTCTCGTTCTTCAAGTGTAGCTGTTATATATTTAATAGAATCAATATACCCAGGAACGATAATATATTCTAAAGCATTAATTATTCTTTGAGTTTTTTCTAGCTCTCCTGCCAATCTAAAAATAGAATTTTCAAGTTCAGCTGCTTTAGTTATAGTAGGTAAAGCTAATCTCATCATTTTTGTAGCATAATCAAGGTCAGCACTTGTATCAACAAATCCATATGTTAATCCTACATCTTTAGAATCAATTGTAATTGTTGGAATATCTACATCAACAACTCTTTTCACATTAACATCAATATTAATTGTAACGGGAGTTGTAGAGGCAGTAGATTCAGTTTTAAGTGAACCAGATTTCATATAAGCATCATACAAAGCAACATAAGCATCTGAAATTGGTTTAAAAGTTTCTTCTCTAGCATTAGTAGCTTCATTTATTATTTCATCAAGTCTTCGTAAAAGAACGTCACGTTTATCTTCTAAAAGTTTCTTTATAGTTTTTGAAGCTTTTAAACTACGTTTTAATCTAATTAGTTCAATTTTAGTAGGTAATACTTTTTTAGTAAAACTCATTAATTATTCACTTTTTTTTATATAATATTTTTTAATAGATTCAGATTTAATTTTAGTTAATTCGCTTTCTGGTAACTGTGATAAGCATTCCCATGCTAAACTCAATGTTTGTTCTAATTTACGATTTTCGTCATATCGTTGTTTAAGAAATTTATTCTCAAAAGTATCACCAAATTTTAGATATTCAAGATCAACACCAGTTAAACCACTTTTACCGACTATTTCAGCTAAAGCACGTAATTCTTGAGCTCGAGAATAAGCATCATATAATTGATTACTAACATCCATATGATCAGCACGGGTTAAACCTTCACCAACACCATCTTTCATTAATCTACTAAGGCTCATTAATACTCCGACTGGTGGGTAAACATCTTTTCTAAATAAATCTCTCCCAAGAACGATTTGACCTTCAGTTATATAACCAGTTAGATCAGCAATCGGATGTGTAATATCATCACTAGGCATAGATAAAATAGGCATTTGTGTAACACTGCCTTTTTTACCTTTAATTCTACCAGCACGTTCATAATTAGCAGCTAAATCAGTATATAAATAACCTGGATAACCTTTTCTTCCTGGAACTTCTTCTCTTGCAGCGCTAATTTCTCTTAATGCTTCACAGTAATTAGTAATATCAGTAATAATTGTTAATACATGCATATCTAACTCAAAAGCTAAATATTCTGATACAGTTAAAGCAACTCTTGGAGTTATAATTCGTTCTATAGCAGGATCATCAGCTAAATTTAAAAATAAAACACTACGTTTAATAGCTCCACTTTCTTCTAAAGTTTTTCTAAAGAAAGTAGCTTCACCACTTTGCACCCCTACAGCAGCAAATACAACTGCAAATTCTTCTGCTTCACCTAAAGTTGTTGCCTGTCTAGCAATTTGAGCTGCTAACATATTATGAGGCATGCCTGCTCCAGAAAAAATTGGTAATTTTTGACCTCTGACAAGTGTTAACATTCCATCAATAACTGATACCCCAGTTTGAATAAAATCTGTTGGATAATCTCGTCTTTCAGGATTTATTGGAACCCCATTAACATCTTTAAAATCTGATCCAACAGGTTCAGGTAATCCATCAATTGGTCTTCCTAAACCATCAAAAGATCGTCCTAATAACTCGTTAGACAAAGCAATTTCCATTGGTTTGCCTAAGAATCGGGCTTTAGTTCCACCAACAGATAATCCAGTTGTACCTTCGAAAACTTGAACTACAGCTTTACCTCCACCAACTTCTAATACTCTACCTAATCTTTTTCCTCCTTCTACACCTTCAATTTCTACAAGTTCATCAAAAGATACAGTAGTTGCACCGTCAACAACTATTATAGGTCCTTTAATCTCAGCAATTTTTGTATATTCAATACCGGAAGTTGGATTTCTGGTCAATTTCCTTCACTCTCCTTATTTATTGTAGTAATATTTTTAAAATCTTGCATAATTTTATTCTCTAATTTGTTTAATTTATCTAATTCATTATTTTTTATTTCAAATTTTGCTCTAAGTATTTGACTAATAACTTCCATTGAACGTATATCATTAATTGAGACGCCGTTTCTTATTGAGTTTAACGCTTCTTTATAGAATGTAACAAATATTCTAAGTAATTTTACTTGTTTTTCAGGGCTAGTATATGTATCAATTTTATCAAATGAATTCTGTTGCAAAAATCCAATTTTTTCCATTCTAGCAACATCTAATATCAGTTTTTCTTCATCTGGAAGAGCTTCCGGTCCTAACAAACGAACAATTTCTTTTAATGTATCTTCCCTTTGTAAAATTTCATATACTTGATTTCTTAATATACTCCATTCTTTATCAACATTCGTAGACCACCAATTTTCTATAAATTCTAAGTATCCGGAATAACTCGTCATCCAATTAATAGCAGGATAATGACGGGAATAAGCCAAAGCAGTTTCTAGACCCCAAAATGTTCTAATAAAACGTATAGTATGAGTAGTAACTGGTTCAGTAAAATCAGCACCAGAAGGAGAAACAGCTCCTATTAATGTAACAGATCCATTTCTATTTGGTGAACCTAAAGTATTAACCATACCAGCTCTTTCATAGAATTCGGCAAGTCGAGAAGCTAAATATGATGGATAACCTTCTTCTGCAGGCATTTCTTCTAATCTACCACTAATTTCTCTTAACGCTTCAGCCCATCTACTAGTTGAATCAGCAACTAAAACAACATCATAACCTTGATCTCTATAATATTCAGCCATAGTAACTCCTGTATAAATACTGGCTTCCCTAGCAGCAACAGGCATATTACTTACATTTGCAATCATCATTGTTCTTTCCATTAATGGTCTACCAGACTTGGGATCTATTAATTCAGGAAATTCAACGAGAACTTCAGTCATTTCATTACCTCGTTCACCACAACCTATATGTAAAACAACTTGTGCATCAGACCATTTAGCAATTTGATGTAATGTAACGGTTTTTCCAGTTCCAAATCCTCCAGGTATAGCTCCAGTTCCACCTTTTGATATAGGGAATAATGTATCAATTACTCTTTGCCCTGTTAAAAGTGGTACTTCAGGATCAAAACGTTGTGTATGCGGTCTAGGTTTTCTTACAGGCCAATTATGATATAAATTAAAAGATGTTTTTTTTCCATCTTTTTCTAATGTTACAACATTTTCTTTAGCAGTATATTTGCCACTCTTATTTATTTCAACAACTGTACCACTAATACTATCAGGTGGCAACAAAATTTTATGTTCAATTAAAGGAGTTTCAGGTACAGTACCAATTATACTTCCCGGTTCAAGTTTATCACCTTTCTTTACTGTAGGAGTAAAATCCCATTTTTTATCAAATGGTATTGGATGTGCAGTTACTCCTCTTTCAATAAAATCTCCAGCTTGTGTAGCAATTTTATCTAAAGGTCTTTGTAATCCATCATAAATAGTACCAATCATACCTGGACCTAAGGAAACAGACAAGGGTTTGCCAGTACCTAAAACTGGTTCACCTGGTTTCAATCCAGTTGTTGTTTCATAGACCTGTATAAATGCTACATCACCAGTTAATCGAATAATTTCACCAATTAATTTATCTTCTCCAACTTCAACTGTTTCATACATTTGAGCGTTGGACATTCCATCTGCCTTAACTGCAGGTCCACTTATCCAAACAATTTTACCTTTAGCCGCCATGATTATTTACCTATAATATTTGATATATCCTGCCTTAAAATTGGTTTCCATCTATTTAAAAGAGTTTCAATGGTATTATTAAAAACTGTTGAATTGTCATCAGAATATGCTTTAATTCCTCCGACACAATCAATAGGGTCTATAAGTTTAAGATTGACATTCTTTTTTTTATTAATATTTGGAATTATGCTCTTAACATATGCTAAATCATGCTTGTTAGTAGCAATATTAATTTTTTTAGTATTCAAAGCATCAACGCTTTCTTCTATTAGACGTATTAACAGTTTTTCATATCTTTGTTTAGATATATGTTTCATAAATTTAGATAACACTGTATCAAAGATTTGAGTAATTGTATCTTCTAATATTTGGAGATGATTATTTTTACTCTTAATTTCAGCAGCTCCAATAATTTTTCTTTTTTCAGATTCAGATTGGCGATTAGCGCCATCATTTATTTTTTTAATCTCAACAAGTGTTTGATTTTTTATTTCAGATATATAATTATTTGCTTGAGTTAGACCTTCATCAAATTCTGCAAATATTTCTTTTTTTGCTTCTTCGGTTACGGTTGTAATAATATCTTGTTTTTTTGAACTCAATTTAAACACCAAGAATTTGTTTTAACATATCCCTATATGACATGTTAATAGGTTTACTGCCAGGAGATGGAACTCCATAAATTAAAGGAATTGGATGTTTACTTCTTAAATTTGTAA
Organism: uncultured archaeon; assembly: GCA_937890045.1. The sequence goes on along the minus strand of CALBXV010000521.1, from coordinate 210 downwards.
GTTGATCTTTTAACTGCTCAATAAGATTGTCACTAACTAATATTAAACCAATTTGAGAATTAGTAACAGTATTTTTAATAATTTTCCATGCTTCATTTGCTGTATCAACTTCTTGAGATAGAACTCCAGCTAATTGGAAACCGGTCACAAAACTTCTATTTCCTATAGCAATAATCTGCATGATATCTAACAATTAAAATACATTATAAG
>CALBXV010000520.1 GCA_937890045.1 uncultured archaeon | reverse complement strand
TGTAACTTGGTAATGGCTTTATGATATTCTCCTGATCCATGCTATAGCTGGTTTCTCCACCTCTGGGATACACATATCTTAGTAATTGTGTATTATATACTTGTCCCGGCTGACCTTTCTTTACCGTTGTGTCATATGTGCCTTTCTCAGCAATGTCCCAATACCACCCATTTATAATTTCACCCAGTTCATTCCAAGTAGTATATCCATCAAAATTATCTCTAATACCTTGTAATATTCCTTTTCGAGCAGTCGCCCCCTTCCACATCTCCGGTGTAAATTCCCGAGTAAACGCTCCCGTTAAACCTTTTCTTTCTATATAAAGTAGATCTTCTATTACTGGAACGCCGTCTACATAAAATCTCTCTCCACTGGCGCTGCCGACAAAAGCGTCTTTGTCAGTTGGGGAATTAAACGGTAGCCCAGCATACTGACCACTAACAGCTCGTAAAGCTGCACCCGCCTCCATTCTTGGTAAAGTATCTTCTATAAGCATTCGTGGTACAGTATCTTTAGTTATTGTTTCGCCATCTTTCAAGTCAAATGGAAACTGTCTAATATCAAAACTAGCTTTAAGAACTAGATCTATATTGGGGTACTTACCGATGTCATGATCAATTTGTACTATATGTGAAAACATATTTCCATACTTTTTCCAGTTTCTTAAATAGTCATTAAAATTCTTTCTATCTATATAAAATGGTACATTATCTTTATACGATTTCTTTAAAGAGTCGGGAGAATTTAATTTTTTAGGTCTAATTATAAATTGTAACTCCAAAATTGTTGACCATGTTGAACTATTTATTTCATGACTAATCTTCATTACTTGAAAATAAGATTGATCCCGATATCTTTCCGGAACATAATCCACACGAAGACAGTTTCCTGGAATTATTGAAGCAATGCCATAAATTTTTAAAGTTAAAGTTAAAGGATAAATAGTTGATGCTACATTTGTCATAGTATCTATTCTAACTTTTCTACCATACCAGTCAAAAAATGAATCCGCTACTAAAGCATATTTATCTGGATCATCAAACTTCTTGCCTCCAGCTAATATTATATCAAGGTCACTACCAAGTGGTGTTGTTTCTACAACTTCTTCCTCAACCCGGGACCCAGGTATAGTGTATATTAATATATCACCTACTCCAATTGAATTTGGATCATCTATATTATTCCAGCTCTCAAGATCAGCCTGGGAAACGTTAAGTGACCGGGCTATTGCCGTTAGTCCATCACCCGACTTAATTGTATATCTTCCTGTTAGTTGACCGTGAGGACGAGTACTTTCCCCCTCAACTATAATGTTCTCGTCAAATCTTACCGCTTTTTCAATCGATATCATTTTTGTCGTTCCCGGTATTGGTAGTCTATCAGGGTGGCTCATATCTAAATTAAAATGATCATCCAATACTGATCTTATCCCTGTTCCTTTTTTACTAAGAAGACGCTGATAAACATTTTCTATATCAACTGTAGGAGTTGTTGGAAGTGTGGGTAAATAGGCTACGTCTAACGTACTTTCAACATTATCTAAATCTTTCATAGCAATATGTTTATCAGATGCAAAACTCCACGGAATCATCTTTCTACCCGGAGCTGCATTAGAAATAGCTATCATACTAGCATACTCATCTGATGGTACGCCCATCCCCAAATTATATCCCTTAACAATCGAATTGGGAGATAAAGGTTTAAACATAAAAAGATTGTTAAAAAAATCATCAGTACTTTCATTTTCTACTACTGTTTTTCCTTTATCAACAATACTTATAGTGCTGGAATCACCCATTCCAGCGTTAGTACCAAACGCCAATTTATAAAAACCTTCTGAATTTTCATTAAGTACCTCTAAAATATTTTGTACCGCACCAATTAATGAATTTCCATCCCGAAAAGCATCTTTTATAGTTTCAACAGAAATAAAAAGTTGTTGAAGGGGCATAGACGTTACCCTGTTTATATCTATTTCGTATATCTCACCTCTATTATTTGGCATATACACCATTGCAGGATATAAAAATTTCAATTTTGTTGCTTCGGGATGAGGTATTCTCATTTGTCTGTGTTTCAATTTTTGATTAACTCTAATAGCAGACCACTTACTAGACATTCTAGGTGTGGTTTCTAATGACTCTGTATTAGTTGCATTAGTGCCCGTTGATAAAAATTTACCCCAAATTGTATTAAAAATAAGATCTTCTAAATTTTTAAAAGAAATATAAAAATTTGCATCGCTTACCTCCTCATTTTTGGTTAATGCATTCCAAAAAAACCCATGACCAAGTGATAGTTCGGTTATGGGGGTATTTCTCAAGCCCATCGATGTGCCTGATCCGAAGGACTCAAAAAATATGTCGTCATCTCCTACATGCTCTTTAAGAAATGCTTTCCAAGTTTTGTTTACTGTGAGCAGGACATCTTTGTTTGGTGTACCCTCGCCAAATAGTTCACCCAGAAGACCAAACGTGTTGGTCAACAATTGTGATGTAGATGCTGCAGCACCTGCCCATTGTTTAGTATCTACCGTCGTGGCTTTCAATATATCAAGCTTTGCCTGATCTATTTTCTTCTCTTGTTCTAGTTCACGTGCAACATGTTGTATCATGTCATTCATTAAATTTATTACTTCTGGGTGCAGTTGGATCAATTTTGCTTGATCTCTAAGAAGGTCAGATAGATTGTCTACAAAAATATCTTTGAGTAATGCACTGTCATCAGATAAACTTTTATCAAAAGCTGCTATATTTCTAGACGTAATTTCAACAACGCAGTCTACACTTCCATTTTCTCTAACTGTAGCATTATAACTTGTAACATATCCCATTAAAGTTTCCATATCACCTGCTGCTTCAGTTATATATCCGGGCTCTATATCCCATTCGGAAGACATGTCTTCGGCGCGCCCAAAGCCCCACAATACATCTTCAACAGTTGTACCTTTATTTAATTTTTGTCGAGTAGCTTCAGTTAATATATCTTCGGGCTTATAAAGAGAAACTGTATCCCAGCCAAAATCTACAAATATTTGAGATCCGGGTCTAAGAAAATACTTGCTATAAATTTTATCATAATCATGAAAATTATGTACAACGAAATTTACAGTAGTAACTTTAATCATTCCTAATGAACCTTCAGTGGTTACTGCAACTGATGTTATTCCCGCTGGAGGTCGCATAAATTCGTTGGGGATTTTTTGTGAGTCGAACTCTTCTGGATAAGCACTTGCGGCAATTTGAGCTCTAGTTAAAGATTCCGGTACTGTTGGTTCATTGGGAGTTGTACTTTTTTTTGATAACGTATTTAATACATGATTGCCAACAATATAAATTTGAGGATCTCCTAACCAATCAGGATCAATGATCTTTCGGTACATTGTTTTTACCTTATTATTATCATTGGGGTCGTTCCTAATTTCATAGTAATTATTTTGTGGGGTTACACCGCCATCCATTAATTCATTTTTTACAACTGCACTAAAAAGAGCATCGTTAGGTAATTGGGGAGTTGAGAGGTTATCCGCGTAACCCCCAAGACTTTGCGGATTATATTTTTTCGATACATGCCACTCTGTTTCATAAAAATCAACTGCTTGAACAGCAGTCCACATTCTTGCAAATGGGGTTCGGGATGATAAATCTGCTTGAATTTTTATTCCATCTTTATAGTCAACAAAATTATGAACTAATAAATCAAAAATACCGTCTGGTAGATCCTCTTCTTCTACATAACTAGTAACGGCATCTATTGCTTGACCAAAGTCGGGATTTTTAGCTAAAGCCTGACGTAAAGCTAATTTTGCTTTTACGTCTGGTAAAATATCATCACCAAAAAGTCTTTGATTTATATTAGCCATCGTTTATTCTACCAATAACTTATGTTCCAACAGCATCTTCAATTGATGCGGGTATTCTTAATGATGTACCTGGAGATACATTCATAGTTT
>CALBXV010000519.1 GCA_937890045.1 uncultured archaeon | reverse complement strand
GTAGGGAGAGTAGTGAGTGGTTGCAGCAAAACCTCCGTAGCACCCGTAATTTCATACGCAAATGGGGACATATGGTACGACACGATGAATTGATGTATCCTATCATTCCACCGAAATATGATGTAGGATTTATGGTAGAGAATTGTGATATAAATATGTTGAAAGAATTAGAGCCGTGGTGTTCTAATATTTATACAGATTGTGATGTTCAAAAATATATTGAAGATGAACAACCCGATACTCAATTTGATTTAAGTAAAAAGATATTACCTTACATACAAGGAGCCGACCCAAAAAATAATATATTAGTTCGGTTCGATGCTAAATACCTAACACCTCAGAATTTTCAGATATTAGTGAACTTATCAGATATACTTAAAGAAAGTGGTGAAGTTGGTGATATGGAATTGGAAATATTTAAGTTTCATGTAAAATCACTTGATAGTTATGAAAGTGAATTGATAAATGTTGTTAGATCAAATAAATAAAATTTAATGACATACTATTTATAATTGATGATAATATACAAAGCAACAAATAGTGTAGGTAATATGAGTCGTTGGCACGGAGAAAAGTGTAGGCGTTAATGACATATTATTTGATTCTAGAAGGTGATACTGAAGAAGATGTTTATTTTGATTCAAATGTTTTAGGAGAAGAAAGTTTTGGAACGTTTTACGCTGGTCAAGGTTTAGTAGCTTTGAATAACATAGTTAACCAGAAACCCGAATTACTCGAAACCATCAAAATTCTTGATGATACTAAGAAATCTTACACTCTTACTGAATTTATGGATATTGTATCCAAATTTAATATAAAAAGTACTTGACTTTTATGTGCATAATTCGTAAGATCAATTAAGTTGGAGAACAACTATGACTGACTGGAAACAATATGAGATTTTAGAGGAAGAATTTTATAAAGAAATTTCACCAAAATTTAAACGACCCAAGAAGAAGAAAACTTGGGAACAATTACAAAAAGATAAAGAAAAACAATTAAATAAGAAAAAATGGCAAAAGAAAAGGAGAAAGTCAAAGAATGAAAGTAATAACAAGTAGTCTTTTATTTCTATTACTATTTGGATGTTCTGATTCAGTATCATCATTTGAATCAGTAGAACCAGATGTAATACGAGTAGAACTAAATCCAAGACTAAATGTAGATGATAATGGATATTATCACTTAGAGTTGAGTAATAACTGGCAAACTCTACATAGACTTAGTGGAACAGCATATATAAATGATGTACCACTTGAAGTATTAAGGGTTCAATGGGAATCATCTCATTATTGGTATCTTGGTGATACACTTGGTTATATTGTTAATAGATATTTAACAGAAAATGGTGTATATGTATCAGTAGATACTTCATATGTAATAGGGTTTAATGGAATGGAAGTTCCTACTATTAATCCAGCCAGTTATAGTAACGCTGAAGGTGAAGTAAATACAATGTTTGCACCAGTTCGGACTATGAAATCCGATACGGTTACTATTAGGATGTATTTTTGGAACAACGATTATAAAATTGTAGATGAGAGTTTTTATATTGTATTAGATTAGGAAGATAGACATATGCATAAGTTGGAGTATTTATGGTTGGACGGTTGTACACCAACTCAAATAAGAAGTAAAACTAAGGTAGTTAGGTCTTTTGGACGAAAGGGTGGTGAGGCGCCAGTATGGGGATTTGATGGCAGTTCAACTGAACAGGCAGAAGGTAAAAATTCTGATTGTGTGTTGAAACCAGTAAGGGTATATCCACATCCATATGAACAAGATTATAGTTCAATAGTTTTATGTGAAGTATGGAATGTAGATGATACACCACACAAAACAAATACAAGACGATTATTAGAAGAAACTATAATAGATTGTGATCATGACCAAAATTGGCCAATTGATGAATGGGTAGGATTCGAACAAGAATATACCTTATATGAAAACAATAAACCATATGGTTGGCCAGATATAGGAGAACCACCACCACAAGGAGATTACTATTGTGGTAGAAACATTGGTGAACATATATCAAGAGAACATATGAACGCTTGTATAGAAGCAGGTGTGAGTATCTGTGGAACTAATGCAGAAGTAATGTTAGGACAATGGGAATACCAAATCGGAGCAGGTGGTTCAATCCATATGAGTGATGATTTGTGGGTTGCCCGTTGGTTAATGGAAAGAATTTGTGAGAAACATAATTTATCAGTTTCATTACACCCAAAACCAATCGCAGGTGATTGGAATGGTGCAGGTTGTCATATTAATTTCTCTACATTAGAAATGAGAGAAGAAGGTGGATATGATAAGATAATAGATGCCTGTGAAAAGTTATCAGAAAATCCTCAAGAACATATTGATGTGTATGGTCAAGATAATGACCAAAGACTTACAGGACTTCACGAAACTTGTTCTATTACGGATTTTCGTTATGGAGTTTCAGACAGAGGAGCATCAATTCGTATTCCATGGCAAGTAGAAAAGGATGGTTGTGGTTATTTAGAAGATAGACGACCATCATCTAATTGTGATCCATATAGGGTCAGTAAAAAATTAATTGAAACAGTTTGTACATAGGGAGATAAAAAATGAAATACGTTCTTGTAGATAAAGCGGGTAATATTAATACTACAGTTGAATTATCAAGTGGAGTTGGAGTAAGTGGAGCAAGGACATATTTTGTAGGTGTTAAAAGATTAAAAGGAAAAGATTTTGATAAGTTATGGAGGGTTATGAGAGAACCAGATTATAATAGTGAAAAATTACAAAGTTATCCTGGTTACATTAAATGGTGGGAAGAGGAAAAGGAAATCACAGATAGTGAATTAAAAATATAGTAAAGTTATGAGTCAAAAAGATGAGTTAACTTCAGAACAGAAAAAAGAGTTGACTAAAATAGCAGCCGAAATTGAGGCTGAAGCAATACAGATGAAAATAGATTATGATATAAATCCATCTGAAGAAAGTGGCAGTGTAGTTTATATACATCAAGAGAGTTCGCTACTAGAAAATGAAGATGAGAAGTTAGATGATGTGGCTCTTGTTAGTAGTAGTAAATTACTTGCCAAAGAATTAAAAGAACAAAAGAAAAAAAACGGAGATAAAAAATGACAGATGTATTATGGGTTTTAGTTGGAATATTTATAGGTTCATTTGGTGGTATCCTTACAATGGGAATATTGAGTGCAGGTAAGTTTGAAGATAGAGAACGAGAAATACAAGACCTAAGAACTCAACGACAGTTACTTAAAGAAGAAATATTTAAGTTGAGTAAACCAAGACAGAAACCAATACCAAGAAAGAAACGAAAATATAGACCTCGAAATAAGAAAAGACAATGATAGATATCATTATAAATTTTCTTAAAAGTCTATTTATAAAGGACAAAGAAGAACCATCAATATTACATGATGTGTCTATAGAAGCTCTACATAATTTGAGTGTTACAGGAGATGATGTAGCAAAAGCATTAGGACACATGGATGAAGATGGTGAATTTATCACAGAAGTACAACAGGAGAAACAAGAAATGTCAAAGTTCGATGAAATTATAGAAGGTGTATTAAAACACGAAGGCGGATATGTAAACGACCCGACTGATTTAGGTGGGGAAACTAATTACGGCATAACTAAACGATTTTATCCAGATGTAGATATTAAGAACCTTACTAAAGAAGGTGCAAAGGAAATCTATAAGAAAGACTATTGGGATAAGAATAAAGTAGATGATTTACCAGATGATTTAAAACATATCTATTTTGATATGTGTGTGAATCAAGGTAGGGGAACAGCCGTAAAAGTATTACAACGGGCAATAAATGGTAAAGGTGGTAAAATAGCAGTAGATGGTGGATTTGGTCCAGGTACTAAGGGTGCATTAGCAAAATATAAACCATCCGTAGAAAGAGTTCGTTGTTATAGATTAAAACATTATTATGATTTAGTTAATAAGAAACCAGAACAAGAGAAGTTTTTGTTTGGTTGGTATAGAAGAGCATTAGAAGTATAATTTAACCTTTTCCAATTAGAAGAGTCTAATATAATATGAAGATAAATACAGAAAAATTCATAGAAAACCTACATAAAGAAATAAATCGTAGGAGAGTGCGTAAAGAACGTATTCTCAATACTATTTATTTAGTAGGAGTGTTTGTCTTTGATTTTATGTTAGACACAGGAGAATGGATATGAAAAAAATACTCATGGTATTAGCATTATCTTTACCTTTAATGGCACAACAAGTTGAAGTTAAAGAAG
>CALBXV010000518.1 GCA_937890045.1 uncultured archaeon | reverse complement strand
ATATAGTTTTTATACCTTATATAAAGAGAGAAAAAGATTTAACTGGCGAGTCAAGCATTGGTCATTCAAACAGACATCAAGGTTATGAATGGGGGATAAACTCTTGGAAAGCTTGGGCTAAAAAGAATAATCACGAAGTATATGTTATGTCAAACTTATTGTGTCCAGAATCTCAAATGTTAATAACTTGGCAAAGATGGCAGGTTCTAAATATATTAGAACATAATGAAATAGAATATGATCAAGTATTAGTTGTTGATGCCGATTCTATAGTCCACCCTGAATGTCCCAATTTCTTTGAGATGACAGGTGGTAAATTTACCAGCGTATTAACTGATGGTGATTTTGAATGGATGAACAGAGCTATAAATGGTTATTCTAAAATGTTCTTTGATAAAGAATTTTGTATACCATCTTATGAATTTTTCCAAACTGGTTTTGTAGTGGTAAATAAAATACATAAAGAATTTTTTGATAACGTATATGATTTTTATGATACAAATAGAAAGAGGATTATTAAATCATATGATATTTTATTAACGGGAAGTGATATAGCAATGATGAATTGTCTTAGAAAGGAGTTCGATATAGAACTAAATCTTTTACCGAGACAATTTGGTATGATGGATATGATTAGAAAAAATTTATTTTATCATCACCCTAATTGTTGGTGGAAAGATGATTTGACTAATCTATATAATTCAGGATGGGTTTATCAATTTAATGCTATACCACCAAGTGATATAGGCAGAGATAGAACTTATTGGATGAAAAGAATTTATGAGGAGTTATATAATTAATGAAATATTTAGTTACAGGTCATAATGGATTCATTGGTAGTAATTTATTAACAAAGTTATCAGATGATGTTGTAAAATTGGAGAGAGATTTTTTAGATGACGAAGATTGGAAATATAAATTAAATCCATTAGTAAAATCTGTTGATATAATTTTTCACATTGGAGCTGTATCAGATACAACACTACAAGATTCAACAGAAATGTTAGTATATAATTATATATTTAGTAAAGAATTATTTGATTTGGTACAAAAATATAATAAGAAAGTTATATATTCATCATCTGCTGCTTGTTATGGTGATGGTGATGGTATACCAAATAATATTTATGGTTGGTCAAAATACCTTACAGAGAATTATGGAATGGCAAAAGTTAGTAATTTTGTTGCTCTTAGATATTTTAATGTGTATGGACCTGGAGAAGAACATAAAGGTAAAATGGCTTCGGTAGCATACCAAGCATGGGAGAAAGGAAAATTTAAATTATTTCCAAAAGAACCAGTGAGAGATTTTGTTTATGTAGATGACATAGTTAGCGCTAATATACACGCCATAGATTCTCCAAAAGGGATTTATGAAGTTGGGAGTGGTGAAGCTAGAACATTTGAAGATGTGTTGGATAATATGGAAATAAAATATACTTATCATTCAGAAGATAAAATACCGGAGTGGTATCAGTTTTATACAAAATCAGATAAATCAAAATGGCTACCTGGTTGGAATCCAAAATATAATTTAGAAAAGGGCATAAAAAAGTATAAGGAATATTTAAGTGCATAAATTTTTAGTAATAGGCGACAGTTGTGTAGATAAATTTATTTATGGTACTTGTGATAGAATTTGTCCGGAAGCTCCTGTACCTGTATTTAATCCAACCAATGTTAAAAAAAGTGGTGGTATGGCATCAAATGTTCAAGCCAATGTTCAATCATTAGGTGTAGATTGTGATATTATAACAAATGGTGAATTGATTACAAAAACTAGATATGTTGATAACAAAACAAATCAAATGTTATTAAGAGTAGATGAACATGATTATGTTAAAACTAAAGTAGATATTGATGATATAAAAAATAGAATTAATAATTATGATGGAGTTATAATAGCTGATTATGATAAGGGATTTTTATTGGAAGAAGATATTGAAGCCATCATAGACGAATGTGATAATGTTTTTTTAAACACCAAAAAGAAAGTGAGTTGGAGTTTTACTGGTACTAGATTTATACAATTAAATCAATATGAATATCAAAATACTATAAGTGAAATAGATGATATGAGAGATGAAATCTATGAGAAATTAATTGTTACTTGTGGTGATAGGGGATGTTATTATAAAAAGATTTTGTACCCACCACCACGGAAGGTTGAAGCTAGAGATCTATCGGGTGCTGGTGATACCTTTATATCTGCTTTTGCTGTAAGTTTGGTTAAAAATAATGATATTAACACAGCTATAGATTTTGCACAAGACTGTGCGAGTAAGGTAGTAGCAAAACGGGGAGTTGTTACCATATGATTATATATGTAGACATAGACGAAACTATTTGTCATACTAAAAATTCAGATTATGAAAATTCTAAACCAAGATATAACCAAATATCTAAAATAAATCATTTATATATGGGTGGGCATGAAATAGTATATTGGACTGCAAGAGGAGGAATTACAGGAAAGAGTTGGAGAAAATTTACAAGAAGACAATTAGATAATTGGGGCTGTCAATATACAAAAATAGAGATAAGAAGAAAACCTCATTATGATTTACTAATTGATGATAAGACTAAGAGGATAGAAGAAATATAGTGGGACATATTATAAAACCAGAAGTATGTGAAGGTTGTAAAGTTCCAAAAGGTTGGGGAGAGGAACTTATTATAGAAAACAATGAAATGTATTGTGGTAAACTTTTAATTTTTAAGAAGGGTTGTAAGTTTTCAATGCATTACCATCTACTTAAAGATGAAACTTGGTATGTAGATAAAGGTGACTTTCTTTATAGGTGGATAGATACAGAAACAGCTGAAACCACAGAACAAAAGTTAAAAGTTGGTGATGTAGTTAGACAGAGAGTAGGACAACCACATCAGATAGAAGCTTTAACTGGTGGTACTATATTTGAGGTATCAACTCAACATTTTGATGAAGATAGTTATAGAGTTTGGAAGGGTGATTCTCAATGAAACAGAAAATAATATGGACTAATGGTTGTTTCGATATACTACATCGTGGTCATGTAGAGCTATTTAGGTATGCTAAATCATTGGGAGATAAATTAATAGTTGGTATAGATTCGGATGAAAGAGTTAAGTTAGATAAGGGAGAGGGTAGACCAATAAATAATTTAAGTGATAGAATGCATATAGTGAATGCTGTAAAATATGTAGATATGGTATTACCATTTAATTCTACAGAAGAACTAGAAATTAAAATTAAATATTGGTCTCCTGCTGTTATGGTTATAGGTTCAGATTGGAAAGGTAAGAAAGTAGTGGGCGAAGAGTATGCTGGTAAGGTAGAGTTCTTTGATAGAATTAAAGGTTATTCAACTACAAAAATGCTGAAGAATAAATGAAAACTTGTAGATATTTTAGAGGTGATAGACCCTGTAAATATTATTGGGTTGATAGGTCTTGGGATTGTGATAATTGTTTACATCATAATTCGTTTAAAGAAAGAATTTTATTGATAAAGTTAGATGCATTGGGTGACGTGGTAAGATCTACTGCATTGGTAGAGGGTATAAAATCTAAATATCCAGATTCTCAATTAAATTGGATTACTGTGAAAAATGCTTATTTTTTTATTTCTAATAATCCACAAGTTGATAATGTTTTAATTTATAGTGAAGAAACAATAAGAATATTACAGCAACAGAAATTTGATATTATTATTAATTTAGATAAAGATCCAAAAGCTACTTCTATGATTATGTCTTTTAATTCTAATGACAAACGTGGTTATGGTTTGAGTGGGGGGGGATATGTTATACCATTAAATGAAAAATCTAAATATCATTATGATATTTGTTTGGACAATTATGGTGGAAAAACTGATAACAAAAAGAGTTACCAAGAGTTAATTTATGAAATATCAGAAATTGACTATGATAATCAGAAACCATCTATATTTTTAGATAGTAAAAAGTATAAAAGTTTTAGAAATAAGTTTTTTAAATATAATAATTTAAACAATGAAGATAAAATAGTAATTTTGAATACAGGTTGTGGATCAGTATATCCACACAAGAAATGGACTTATAGTGGTTATAAAAACTTAATTGGTAAATTAATTGAAGATGATAATATTAAAATTGTTTTAGCTGGTGCCGAAATTGAGTTGGAAAGAAATTCTAAATTGTGTGGGATGTTTTCTAATTTGATCAATACAACTAACAAATATTCAATAGAAGAATTTTGTTATTTAATAAATTTATCTGATATAGTAGTTACTGGAGATACAGTTGCTTTACATGTGGCAATTTCTTTGAATAAAAATACAGTTAGTTTTTTTGGTCCAACTCCACATCAAGAAGTTAATTTATTTGGTCTTGGAAAAAAACTTGTAAGGAAAGAATTAGATTGTTTAAACTGTTATGATCAATTTCCTTGTCCTTATGATGGAAAATGTATGAGTCTAATAAAACCGGAAGAAGTTTACAATTCGATTTTAAAATATATATAATTAGGAGTAAGTATGAGTTTGGAAATAATTTTTGCAGAGTTTGGTGATAGGTCAAAAGCCAATCAAAAATGGAATAGTAATATCGGTAGGTTGGATCCGACTTATTCTCAAATTAAAAAATATTTTCCAGAGGCTAAAATAGTTTGTTATACTGATGATTCATCTATTAGTAATGATTACGATGTGGAAGTTAGATTAGTTGATTCAAATGATACTCCATTTGATAGGAATTACAGAGAAGGTAGTGGAAAATTAAAATGGGGTTATCATTGTTGTGATTATTATCAAGTTCAGGGGTTATTAGATTCCAAAGCAGATATTGCAATATCTATAGATTCTGATCTAATGTTTGTTTCAGATGAGGTTAAAACTTTATTACCTATAATTAAAAAATTTGGAATTTGTTGTCCACAAAATGAAAGGCAATTAGTTAAGATTGATGGTCTTTATAGTCGTGGGAATGATGGTGATTATCATATAGGTGAAGATGAATCTGGGGGTAATATATTAACTTATGATTTGTGGTGGATTGGATTTGGAACAAAGGATGAACGGGGAAGAAAATGGTTAAAAGAATTTCAGAAATTAATGGAAACTAATCCAAAACGTGGTCCACTACAACTAAGTAGGGCTTCTTGGAACACGGGTATATATCCATATTCGACACCCATTCAATGGAGTGTTGGTTCTGGCCATATTGGCTGTGGAAATGAAATAATTTTACATGTTGGACATACAAATGTTCAAGATCATTATTTGGAAGAAAGAATATAATATGAAAATTTATACAATTTTATTTGATACAGTACCTCAACATCCAAGAATTGAAGAGGTATTTAAATCAAAGAATTTACATTATAGTGATTTTATAACTAATAGTTGTACTGTTACGACCTTAGTATCCTTATTTTCTGGTAAAACACCATCGGAGATGAGACCTACTGGAATAGGACATTCTCACACATATGCTTTATCATCTGAAGAAGAAAAAAAAGAATGGGATAAAAATATTATTTTTAATAATTTACCAGATGATTGGAATATCCATATTCACTCAATGCCAGAAACAAGAGGTGATAATGATACTGCTGTTTGGCCAATGTATCCTAATCAAGATTGTAGACTTTTACCAGATGATATTTGTGGTAGAGATAGAGAATTTAAATTTTATGATTATGAAAAAGAGGATGATGAAAGAAATTTTATAAAGAAAATGCAAAATCTTCCATCTGATGAAAATCATTTTATAGTTTTAAAATACAATCATTTTCACGACCGCGAAAGGGGAAAACATGAAGATGTAATAAGTTTATTTATTGATATTATTAATACAATAGATTTTGAAGAAGAAAACTCTTTATTTTGGATATTTGCAGATCATGGAACTTTTGGAGGTGTTGATACAATGATGAGTCCACCTATGTCGTGGTTATCGTGGGTTAGTGTTGTTGATAACATCACAAATAAAAAAGTTACTAAAGATAGAATATATGTGTTAGATTATTATAATACAATTATGAATAGAATATATCCTAAAATGATATTGGATAAATATAGAGAAAGAAGTGAAGATGTATTATCAAAAGTTGATAAAAATAGAATTTATGTGGTTGAAGATGGTCGTAGTGCCGTAGATGAATGGAATTGTACAACTGTTTCCTCCATTGAGTATAAAGATGAAAATATATTTATTCAAGTGGTAAAACATTTAGGTAGAGATTTATATAACATATGGTATGATAGAAGACACACACCCGGTGAAGACAAAGATTGGTCATGTTCAACAGTAAATATTAAGGAAATAGAACAAGATTCTGACTCAGTCAAAAAATTGGTAAATCATCTCAAATCTGGTGTTTGGAAATGGTATTTTGGAAATGAATAATATAGTTTATATAGGAATGTGTGCAGATTTAATTCATCATGGACATTTAAATATTATTAAAGAAGCACAAAAGTACGGAAAAGTTGTAGTTGGATTATTAACTGATAAAGCAATATCAAGTTATAAGAGATTACCCGCATTAAGTTATGAACAAAGAAAAATAGTTATTGAAAATATAAAAGGTGTTGATAAAGTTATATCACAGGATACACTTGATTATATTCCAAACCTTGAAAAATTAAAACCAGCCTATGTAGTACATGGAGATGATTGGAAAACAGGAATACAAAAACAAGTTAGACAAAAAGTTATTGATAAACTAAATGAATGGGGTGGTGAAGTTGTTGATGTTCCATATACAAAAGGAGTATCATCTACTAAATTACATGACAATCTAAAAGAAATAGGAACGACACCTGATATTAGAATAAAAATGTTAAAGAGGTTAATTGATTCCAAACCAATCGTCAGAATATTAGAGGCACATAATGGATTAACAGGTTTAATTGTAGAAAAAACAAAAGTAGATTATGATGAATTTGATGGTATGTGGTTAAGTAGCTTAACTCACTCAGCTTCTAAGGGAAAACCAGATAATCAGTATGTAGATATAACCACAGTTAGTCAGACATTAAGTGAGATATTTGATGTAACAACAAAGCCGATGATTGTTGATTTGGACAATGGTGGAATGGTTGAACATTTTAAGTTCACAGTCAGAACTTTAGAAAGGATGGGAGTATCTGCAGTAATTATAGAGGATAAGATTGGCTTTAAAAGAAACTCTCTTTTTGAGGACACATCAAATCAAACCCAAGATAAACAGAGTGTATTTGCAAATAAAATATTGGAGGGTAAAAGGTCTTTAATTACAAAAGAGTTTATGATTATAGCTAGAATAGAAAGTTTTATTTTAGGTAAGGGTGTAGTTGATGCTATCGATAGAGCCTACAGTTATATAGATAGTGGGGCTGGTGGGATTATGATACATAGTAAGAGTGAAGATGTTGATGAGATAGTATCTTTTTGTGAACATTACAAAAAGTTTAAGAAAAAAGTTCCTTTGGTAGCTGTACCTTCTACTTATAACAGAGTGACAGAACAAGAATTAATTGATGTAGGTGTTGATATTGTTATTTATGCTAATCATTTACTAAGAAGTTCATACCCAGCTATGATTAATACGGCTAAATCTATATTGGAGAACAAAAGGTCTTATAATGCTACCAAAAATTGTTTACCGATAAAAGAGGTTTTGGAGTTAATACCAAATGATTAGTCTAAAAGATGTTTCTGAGGCTTATGATTTTTATACAGGTGTGCCAGATAGTGGATTAAAATCTTTTATAAGAGAAATAGAAGATTCAGGATTCAAACACATACCAGCTGTGAATGAAGGACAAGCCATTGGAATTGCAGTTGGTGCTGAGTTGGTTGGTATGAAAAGTTGCGTTTATTTACAGAATTCGGGACTTGGTAATTGTATAAATGCTTTAACAAGTTTATGTATTCCACACGGTATACATCCATTATTAGTTATTGGACACAGGCACACTTTGCCACAACATGAAGTTATGGGTAGAGTAGATAAGAAAATGTTAGATTTAATTGGTTATATGGATTATATAATTGTAGATGGTGATAATAATGAACAGTAGGGAAGAAGTTATAAGAAATATATTTGATCGGCATTCAGATGCTGTATTTATAACAAATACAGGTTATATTTCGAGAGCGGTGTATGATATGTATCCAGATAAGAAAAATATATTTTATATGCAAGGTAGTATGGGATTGGCTCCGTGTATTGGATTGGGAATGGCTGCTAATACAGATAAGGATATAGTTATATTGAGTGGAGATGCTTCATTATTGATGCACTTAGGGGTAACTCATACTATATCAGATCAAATGTTAAATAATATTTGGTTTTATGTTTTAGCAAATGGCTGTCACGAGTCAGTCGGCGGTTTCAAATGTTCAAATATTAAATATTCTGTATTAAGAGGGGTTGATACAGTTTATGAAATAAGTAACGATGGTAAAAGGGGAAGAGTAGAATTAGATTGTAAATTGAACACTAAACAAATTAAGGAGTTATTTTGAGTTCACTTTTGGTATGTTCTAATTCTACAAAGAATTATTTGAACGGATTTGATAGAGTTAGAGTAGTTACTTCAGCTCCTGATATTGGTATATTAGGTGAAGTGGGAACTGAAGAATCAATTGTAGCTATAGGTGGGGGCGCTGTAATAGATACTGCTAAGATATTATGTAAGAATCCTATTGATTGTTATCCAACAACAGCAGCTGGTTCGTCTGCTACTTCTTGGTCTGTTTATTGGAATGGAACTGAAAAATGTAGTTTCAAAGCACAGAAACCTAATGTAGTAACATTTAATAGAGGATTTATAGAAACTTTACCAAATGATATGATTATTGAAACTACATATGATGTTGTTAGTCATTGTTTAGATAGTTTACATTCTAATAAGGCAACAGATAAAAGTAAAGAATATTGTAATACAGCATTGGAGTGGTTAAGAAAGTATAAAGATGACAATTTGTATTTGGTGAAGGCTGGCCATGAGGCTGGAAATGCAATTGAAATAGCAGGTACTAATTTATTACATTCGTTATCTTATCCTTTAACAGGACATTATGGTATTTCACACGGATTGGCTCTTGGTTATTTTTTATCTAGAATTTCAAAATTTCTTGATTATGATGTTAGTGATATAATCGAAGATTTTTCTTTTACGAGACCACATTGGAGTTTGTTTAATATTGATATTGATTTTGTTATAGACGAAGCATTGAAATATGATAAGATATATGAATCAAAGATGTTGATATCTAAAGAGATATTACAAGAGGTTTTAAATGGTATTTTAGTTAGTAAGATAAAGGAAAAATAAAATGAGAACATTAGTTACAGGAGGTGCCGGTTTTATTGGTACTAACTTAATAAAAAGATTATTAAAAGATGGACACGAAGTAGTATCGGTAGATAACTATTCTACTGGTAAAAAGGAAAACCACCAAGAAGGGTGTAGGTATTGGGACTTTGATCTATCGGAGAGTCGAAATGCAGTATTAGAAAGGAATGAATATGATATTATATATCATATAGGGGCATTGGCTAGAATTCAACCATCAATAAAAGAACCATTAATACATATAAAAAATAATTTTGTATCAACGTTAAATGTACTTGAACAGGCTAGATTGAGTAATATTCCAGTAGTATACGCTGGTTCAAGTTCACTTCATCATGGATTATATACGAGTCCATATGCCTGGTCAAAATGGAGTGGAGAAGAATTATGTAAGTTATATAGCACAGTATATGATTTGAATACTTCTATATGTAGATTTTATAATGTATATGGTCCACATCAAATAGAAGATGGGACTTATGCAACAGTTTTAGGTATATTTGAAAAACAGTATAGAGAAGGAAAACCATTGACAATTACGGCAGATGGCCATCAAAGACGAGATTTTACTCATGTGGGAGATATTGTTGATGGGTTGGTTAAATGTTCAGAACATGAGTTTAAGGCTCAGTTTTTTGAGTTAGGAAGTGGTGTTAATTTTTCTCTTAACGAAGTTGCAGATATGTTTGGAAAGGATTATTCAAGAGAATATATACCTGAACGTAAGGGAGAATATGATAGAACTCTATGTGACTATTCTGTGGCAGAATTGAAACTTGGATGGAAACCTAAACATAGTTTAGAGAATTATATGAAGGAGTTGATGAGTAAATGATAAAATTACATTTGGGTTGTGGTAGAAATTCAACATTTACTGAACGCAGCTCTCATCTGATGAATGATATCCAATTCAAAAAAATATTTGACAGTTTGGGTATATCAGTATCAAAAAGAAAATTTAACACAGAAAAAATTACTAAGTTTGGAGAGCATCCTTGGAAAGAATGGGATATTTTACTTGAATTCAATAAAATAGGATAAAATTATGAACACAATAGAAGAGCTAACAATAAAATATGATGTAGATGCATTGGAGTTAGGATATACTAATCATTATCATTCTTCATTTGATGGTATCAGAAATGATGTTACAAAGGTTTTAGAAATTGGCGTAGAAACTGGTAGATCACATAGGTTGTGGTTGGAGTATTTTCCAAATGCAACTATATATGGATTTGATATTATGAATGAAGATGATAGATCTGGATATGTAGAAGAGTTTAATGAATTACAAAAAGGAAATCCATATTTGGATAGGTCAGTCATATTCAAGGGTAATCAAGAAAGTGTTGATGATTTAGAAGAATTTTTATCAGTACATGGTGAAGATTTTGATATTATAATTGATGATGGGGGACATACAATGAGACAACAACAAATTTCATTGGGAGTATTATTTGACGCGGTTAAATCCGGTGGACATTATATAATAGAAGATTTACACACTTGTAGTGGCGAATGGCCATCATTATATGGATACCAAACAATAAATGATGGAGACACATTAACCACCGATTTATTAAAAAGTATAATAAATAAAGATGATTCTGTAAGAGAAACTAATTATTTAACTAGAGATTTATTAGATTATATCAGAGATAATACAAAAAGTTGTAGAATAGAAATTGGGAAAGAAAGATATGTAAATCCAAAGGGATATACATATCAATGGCCAACTATGTTATCATTTATGGAGAAGATTTAATATGAGTAAAGTAGCGGTTGTAGTAGAAACAAGAAAACATAAAGCATTACCGTTTGTTTTAAATAATATAATGTCAAATTTACCCGAAGAATGGAATTTA
The DNA here is from genome assembly GCA_937890045.1 of uncultured archaeon. The sequence goes on along the minus strand of CALBXV010000518.1, from coordinate 25 downwards.
CAAATTTTTCACGGTTTAAGTAATT